>NZ_SFBY01000352.1:0-5415 GCF_007095505.1 Microcystis sp. M_QC_C_20170808_M3Col | reverse complement strand
GTCAGACTTAAGCAATTAAGCGTTTTTCGCTATCTGCGTCAACCCCGTTGACGCGACCACCCTAAAAAAGTGGCGTGGTGAGGAATCGCCGTCCGTTTTACGGCGGCGAGGATGTCAAATCACTGGTATCTTCGGTAACACGGTATCGAAAAAAAGTGGATTTAACTCTGGCTCCCATTGCTCTAGTTCTGCTTGACAAATGATAATGCCTCCCCTATGATTGGTTGTGATGCTTCAAAGACGCTTGCAGCTTCTTTGATTTTTAAAATCGTTTCCTGTCCTAGTGTGAGGAGTTTTAGGTAACAAAATTATGGCTATTCCCCAATCTTCAATCATTGCTCTGTCCTTGATGTACACCAAGCTGCCCCCGTCGGCTTCTGACCTTACCTATTGGGCGAGTCCCGCAGGTCAGGCAGTTTCTTGGGAGCAAGCGGTGCAGGCATTTTCTACCTCTAGTGCAGCCAAGACAGCCTATCCGATGTTAGCGTCCCCTACGGTGCTGTCTCAGAATGCGGCGGCTCGTCGTGATTATGTCACCCAAGCTTTCCAAAATCTCTACGGGATTGCTGCGGCCGACATTCCGGCGGCAGAATTAACCTACTGGGCTGATACCTATCTTGTGTCCTCCCCCCAGGCGATTTTTGATTTTCCAGTCGTTTTAAATCAGTACTCCCCCGCCGCACGCCAACAGGCTTTGACGAACCGCGCTCAGGTAGCAGAAAACTTCGCGGTTGCCATGGCGGCTGATGGCTCCTCCACCTTTACCTCAGCCCAGTATAGTAGTGGCTGGGTCATTGTGAATACGGTCACTGCCGATGCCGCTAGCGTAACGGCGGCTAACGCACAAATTGCTCAATTTATCGCTGGTGGTGGCGGCGGTACGGGAACTACCTTCACCTTGTTAGAAAATGGGGCAGTTCTCACCGCTTCTGCCAGCTCTAAAGTCGCCCCGCTAGGTCAGTTTTTGACTGCCTCCAATAACACGGTTGCGGCTTTAACATTCTTGCAAGGTAGTTTCATTCAAGACCCCAGCAACAGTGACAACGACGTGCTGACCGCCCAGATTATTGCCCCGACTTTTCCTCTGGCTGCTATCACCCCAAACATTGCTAACATTGAGACTATTGAGTTCACTGGGTCGAACGGTGCTATAGCTGATATTGTCAACATCTCTGGAGTCAAGAGTTTCGTTATCAAGTCCGGTGACTTGCAGGTTAACACCGCCGAAAAATTCCCCTTGACTCTGGCGGCTGGGTATGCCAATCAGCTATCTCTCAAACTCGGCGATATAACAAAAGCTTCGACTGTTAACCTGAATGGTACTGTTGCTGGGACGACTATTGTTGACCAGAACTCCGAGGCTAATGTCAATATTGTTGTCAAAGCTGATAGTGTTCTCAAAAATAGTGACGCAGCCCTATATACAATAAAGAGTGTGGCGGGAAGTAACAACTTTGTGATTTCAGGCGATAAAAACCTGACCATTGACGGCAATATTACCGTCACGGCTGCCACTGATCGTTTGGATGCCACTGACTTTACCGGGAAACTGACCCTGAATCTCGGCGCTGGCAGTAATATAACCCAGATTGTCGGCGGTAAGAGCGATGATACCTTCACCTTGACGGCTGCCGTAGATCAGATTAATGGTGTTGCCCTCAATGGAAACGATGGTAATGACACCTTAACCGTTAAAGTTGGTGCGACTCCTGCTGCTATTAATGGTGTTACCAACGTTGAGACGATTATCTTTAAACAAGCCGCCACTGACACCACAATCGCCACTGTGGACACCCTTGTGGCAAGTGGTGCGACCTTAACTGTTGATGCTTCTTCCTTCACCACCAAATTTTTAGACTTTGATGGTACCTTTGAAACCAATGGTTCCTTCAAGATTACTGGTGGTGCATTAGCCGATACCCTGAAAGGCGGTGCCAAGAACGACACCCTTATTGGTGGCGGTGGTATAGATACCCTAACTGGTGGCGGTGGTAACGACCAGTTCGTCTTGAATAAAGCCGCTCCTGGTAATGGCGTTGTAATCAAGGACTTCACGGCAGTAGCAAATAATAACGATGTGTTCGCCCTAAGTAATGCCGCCTTTGCCGGCGCTCCAGCAGTGGGGGCCACCTTGGCGGTCAGTACTGTGGCAGGTGCAACTAACAGTGCTAATACAATCCTCGTGGATATCTTCGCGAACCTCACGGCTAATCAGACCGCCACCAGCAATGTGCGCTTTGGTTACGACACAACCAACAAGCAGTTGTTCTACGATGCTGATGGTAACTTCAGCGTTGGTACTGTTCTTATTGCAACCTCTACTTTGGCAGTGAATTTAAATGCCAGCAACTTTGCTATCGTCGCTTAATTTCCAGTAAGCAGACGAATCCGAGTTAATTCTTGGTAAAAGACCATCCTTTTTCAGGATGGTCTTTTTTCGGTTATTCTCGAAGGACACCGAATCGATTTAAGAGTTCTTCTCTGGAACACTGTAGGAGTAAAGGGGTAAATTCTTCTGGGGACAGTTGTAAAATCCGGCTGATAATCCCTTGCAGTGCCTCGTCTAACTCACCAAAACGGACTCGGAGCAGGTTTTCCACCACCAGACGTTCCCCCTGTTCGAGACCGCGTTCTAGACCCCGTTCTAAACCCCGTTCCAGACCTTGTTCCAGACCCCGTTCTAGACCTTGTTCTTCTCCTTCGGCCAGTGCCTCTTGATAGACTCTCGTTTGTTTTAAATCACTTAGTTCAAACATAGCTTCAATTTCCTCGCGACTTTTCTGGGGGAAATTGGTTTAAGAGTTCCTGCTTGGAACACTGTAGGAGTAAAGGGGTAAATTCTTCTGGGGACAGTTGTAAAATCCGGCTGATAATAGCTTGAATTTCTGGGTCTAACTCACCGAAACGGACTCGGAGCAGGTTTTCCACCACCAGACGTTCCCCCTGTTCGAGACCCCGTTCCAGACCTTGTTCCAGACCCCGTTCTAGACCCCGTTCTTCTCCTTCGGCCAGTGCCTCTTGATAGACTCTCGTTTGTTTTAAATCACTTAGTTCAAACATAGCTTCAATTTCCTCGCGACTTTTCTGGGGTAATTTGTAAATAATGATACTTTCGATGAGGTTAATTAACTGCCGTTGACTGGACTGGTCGGTGATTTCTTCTCTGGTCCGCTCGATTAGGGTTTGAGCAGTCCTCACCGCTGCCGTTTCCGACTCTACTACTAATTTAATCACACCAATTCCTAAGGAGGGATTTTGGGGCAATTCATCGAGATAAATGCGTCTAACGCTCGATAAATTGAGGATTTCGCCAAAATGCAGGGATTGTTCCCGTTCCACCCGACGATGGGGATAAATGACGACAATTTGCCAGGGGTGAGGTGGTTGATATTGCCTTAAAAACAGGAACAATTCCGCAAAAAGTCGATAGTATAAGCTGTCATCTGGTTGGAACTGCACTTCCACTAGGTAGAGGGGTTGCTGACTATCTTCTCTGAGTGGCACAAATAAGCCATCGAGACGGAAAGAGAGTTGTTTCACCTCTTGGGAGGTAAATTGATAGTTTTCTGCCTGTTGCCGGGGTTGTCCGATTAAGTCAAAGAAACTGTCGGGAAAGCGCAGGAATATTTGGTAAAAGAGACTGTCAGTTTTCACGAGAAATCTCGCTTCTAGGGTTTATTGGCAATTGCCGAATTGATTTAAGAGTTCTTCTCTGGAACACTGTAGGAGTAAAGGGGTAAATTCTTCTGGGGACAGTTGTAAAATCCGGCTGATAATAGCTTGAATTTCTGGGTCTAACTCACCAAAACGGACTCGGAGCAGGTTTTCCACCACCAAACGTTTCCCCTCTTGCAGACCCCGTTCTAGACCCCGTTCCAGACCCCGTTCTAAACCCCGTTCTAAACCCCGTTCTAAACCCCGTTCTAGACCCCGTTCTAGACCTTGTTTTTCTCCTTCGGCCAGTGCCTCTTGATAGACTCTCGTTTGTTTTAAATCACTTAGTTCAAACATAGCTTCAATTTCCTCGCGACTTTTCTGGGGGAAGTAGTAGGTTAATTCATCAATCAACTCTCATAGTAGGGTTAATTCATGAATTAACCCTACCGGCTCTTCTAGGTTCTGTGTGATAAGTTTAACTTACATAGGATCGATCAATCTTTGTGTCCTTTGTGTCTTTGTGGTTCGTTCCACCCCCTCGCTAGGAGGAATGTATCTTAGAATACATTTTACTCACCAAATCCAAGAGAGTCCCCTACCCTTGATAAGGGTGGTAATAGCTTCAATTTCCTCGCGACTTTTCTGGGGAAAATCGCTTTAAGAGTTCCTGCTTGGAACACTGTAGGAGTAAAGGGGTAAATTCTTCTGGGGACAATTGTAAAATCCGGCTGATAATAGCTTGCAGTGGTGGGTCTAACTCACCAAAACGGACTCGGAGCAGGTTTTCCACCACCAGACGTTCTCCCTCTTGCAGACCCCGTTCTAGACCCCGTTCTAGACCCCGTTCTAGACCCCGTTCTAGACCCCGTTCTTCTCCTTCGGCCAGTGCCTCTTGATAGACTCTCGTTTGTTTTAAATCACTTAGTTCAAACATAGCTTCAATTTCCTCGCGACTTTTTTGGGGTAATTTGTAAATAATGATACTTTCGATGAGGTTAATTAACTGCCGTTGACTGGACTGGTCGGTGATTTCTTCTCTGGTCCGCTCGATTAGGGTTTGAGCAGTTCTCACCGCTTCTGTTTCCGACTCTACTACTAATTTAATCACACCGATTCCTAAGGAGGGATTGTGGGGCAATTCATCGAGATAAATGCGTCTAACGCTTGCTAAATTGAGGATTTCGCCAAAATGCAGGGATTGTTCCCGTTCCACCCCACGATGGGGATAAATGACGACAATTTGCCAGGGGTGAGGTGGTCGATATTGTTTTAAAAATAGGAACAATTCCGCAAAAAGTCGATAGTAGAGGGTGTCGTCCGGTTGGAACTGCACTTCCACTAGGTAGAGGGGTTGCTGACTATCTTCTCTGAGTGGCACAAATAAGCCATCGAGACGGAAAGAGAGTTGTTTCACCTCTTGGGAGGTGAATTGATAGTTTGCTGCGACCGGTTGCGGTTGTCCGATTAAGTCAAAGAAACTGTCGGGAAAGCGCAGGAATATTTGGTAAAAGAGACTGTCGGTTTTCACGAGAAATATCGCTTCTAGGGTTTATTGGCAGTTGCCGAATCGTTTGGCTAAACGGTTAATACTCTAGTATTAATAGGCATTGTATAGCTTTATCGAAAATTTAGCTTAAAGCCGTCCTTTGAGGACGGCTTTAAGCTAAAATGGAAAAAGCGATAACCAAGCTAAAAACTGAACCTTGACAACAGATAGTAGGGGGTTTCGTTCAGAAAAGACTTCAAATTCGGCCTTGA
>NZ_SFBY01000351.1:0-21053 GCF_007095505.1 Microcystis sp. M_QC_C_20170808_M3Col | reverse complement strand
CGATTTTTGTCAACTGTTTTCGATCTAGAGCGAACTAATCAATTAAATCTCTCGCCAGATAAGGATTTAGTCGATTTATGCCACCCTATCGAACCATAACAAGTAACGAAGAACCAAAATTTATTAGCAGAAAATACGGTGACTATTAAAACTTACGACCCAAGAACCACGGCAACCAGTTATTTTTATGGTGTAATTGTTGCTGCTGATAAAGATATCAAAAAATTTACCAAAGACAATAAAATTTATCATGTATTAACACAGGCTAAATTACTGGAAAAAGAAAACAAAGACAATGTATATGAAATATTTACCGAGCAAGAGCGAAAAAATAGTACCCAGTCTTATCCTCCTAGTAATATCAAAGAAATTAGCCAACATTTAGCAATAGTAAGTTTCGAGAGCAATAAAGAATATAAAATTGCTCAATTGAGTGCAACTAAAGCTGAACTAGATAAAAAGATAATTATAGGGTTTAGAGAATCTCCTGAAGCTACTAAACAATTTAATTATCTCTATGGTACGATCACTGATCCAGAACCAAGTTCAAATAATAAAATTTATACTTTTTTCTACAATAGTATTGGCAATACGCAAAAAACACAAACAGAAGCCAATCCAATTTTTGATCAACATGGTTGCTTAATTGGTATTGATTTAGGCAAATTAAATTCATATAATAACGGAATTGGCATTTCTAAAGAGGCTATTTCGGACTTAAAAAAAATACCAAGAGCAAAACCGGTTACAGAATCACTTAAAAAACCTTATGAAAAATTATATACAGAATCTTGTCAGTATGAATAATAAAACTATAGATAGGGTTTGCTGAATAAATCTAAGAAAATTCAGGGACTTTTTCCCTGAAAATTAGGTAATTGACCACCTGAAAATGGGTAAAACCCCACACCCCAACCCCCAACCCCCAACCCCCACCGAAAAACTTTTTCAGCAGACCCTAGATATTCCTGTTCAATCTTGTGTAATCGAAACCTAAGCAGCGATAGGAACCATTGCAATACCGTTTCTTTATTAGGATTGTATTGATCGATTTTATCAAATACTTGAATCAGAGTTTGCTGCCATGCCATGCTAAAAATATCCGAAGAATAACTATAGATATTTTGAGATTTTACTAAATTAGAGTATTGAATTGTATTAGTTAGTTTCGTTAAACTTTTATATCTTTCTTGACTACTTTTTGGATAATTTTTAGCAGCCAAAGCTAAACTTTCTAGCTGTTTATCTTCATATTCTGCCAGTTCTGTGTTGATTCTCGCTAACAAAGTCCGTAAAGAATTTTCCCTTGCTTTCAAGAGTCTTGAATCGATTTCAGGATGTTGAATTGCATAGTCAGAAAATTCTACTATTGCTTCCTCAAACTCTTGAGCTTGAGCTTTTCTAAGTTCATATCCCTTTTCGTTCAAAACCATAGTTGTAAATCCACTAACTGTAACTCAACGCAAACAATACCTTTAGTAATTCCTCTTTCTACATCTATTGTATAATAACCATAAATCGTTTGACCATTTACGGCTCTCGTATCTGCGGTTAATAATTCTCCTCCATACTTTTTCTTTTGCTCTCCACATCCTTCTAAGGAAGTATCCAGCAGGATACTATCAAGCTTTTCTGGATTTACTTTCTCGCTTTCCCAAAAACCATCATAATCATTGGGTTTTCGCTTTTTAGTCACAAAACTACCATCAAGATAGACTTTTTGGCAACCTGCTTGTTGAAGATTTAGCAATACTTTTTTTAGTCCGACTAGAAGACGTTGTCTTCTTCGAGTTGTTCCAAATCTTTCTACAAGCTCTTTCCAGCTATCTAATTTATGTTCTCCCGGCGGCAAAAAGCCGTGTTTATTAAAAGGAGGAATTCCCATGTTTTTAATATTAGATAATTTATAAGCAAGCTAGGCATTGCCCAATAAAAACTAGGGTCGATTAGAGCCAATTGAATGACTATCTTGATAAGATTGGTTTAAGGGATCTCTGTAAGTTAGGTAAAGTTTTAGAGGAATCGGTGGACTCTGAATCAACGCTAGATGATAGTCCTCAACAACCTGCATAGCTTCAGAAGTAGATAAGGATTTATCGTAACGAAGATCGGCGCATTTTTGAAAAGTATTTTGAGCAGATAATTTCAGATCTGAATACTTTTTCCAAAGCAGTAATATATCCCCAGATAGGATAAAAGAAATAGCTGTTAATGCTGCCTTAACTGCCCACTTTACCACAGTCATATCTTGATTTTCTTGGCTGATTGTAGCCGGAGAAGTTGCAAAGTCTGCAAAATAAATAATTCCTGATAAAATTGAAATTGAAATAACTAAAAATACCAGTAAATAATTGACCACTTTTGTTGCTAAAAACTCAGTAAAGTAAGCAGATTCTGTTGTAATATCCATTAATCTTTGTGGACTATTAGATAGAGAAGATGAATAATAAGGATAAGTAAAAGGAGCTTGTTGTAATTGAATTCCCGTTGTCCAAGCTCTAACCATAGCTAACTCATGGCTCGGAATATCTTCTCCTAAACTATCAGCATATAAAATCATTCTTCTACATTTATCAGCTTTTTGTGTCAAGTTATTAGCCCATTCTCGCAACCATGCTACTGCTATTGGAGTGATTAAAGCAAGAAAACCGGCAATAGCTAAAAGCCACAATTTATTGTTGACTGTCGCAATTAATGCTAAAACTTGAGCGCATAAAGATAACAACAAGCTGTACCACCATCTCACTTCAGCTTGATCGTAGAGATAATTGCGAATATCCGACAAATCTTTTTGGTTTGACATAGCTTACTTGAGAAGAGATATAAGATAAAATTTTTAACAATTTATCTAAATTTTAATCAGAAATTTAGATAAATTATCCCGTTAAAATAGGGTTTAGTCAAAAGAAAATTGTTCTGTGTGAATTTCCTCTGCTCGCTTCACTTGTATTTGAAAACTCTCTCCCAATTGAAGGGTATATTCCAAAGAGATATAATCACCTCCTTTTGTCAGATTTGCCTTCAAAGTTTGATCGGATAAAGATAGTAGCTTCAAATTCAAATCAGATGGAATTTTTTTAGATGATTCAACCTCCACGAGAAGTTGAAATTTTCCCTCTTTTGTAGGGGTTATCTCGACAGATAGGATAAATTTCTGTCCTCTCAGAGTAATGTATTTAGCTTTATAAAGAGGAGAAGTAATAGATTTATCGATTGTAGATAAAGCAGGACTATCTCTACGAACAAGCTTTTTAACAAGCTTTTTCTGTTTATCATTTAAAATTTTTGCTGATTCTTTCTCATCCCAATTCTTGGCAAAAATTCTTTCGAGAAATTGTTTGTTTTTAGCCAGAAGAAGTAAATCAACTAAATTGTCAATATCCGGTAATTGAGCTAATAGTAATTCGTCAGTTTCTATCTGCTCGACAAATCCAACTAAAATAGCTTTCTTCGCTTCTTCATCAATTTCTACCACCACATAACCCACTCTATCTGACCATACCTCGGACGGGACATAACAGATATTTTCATTTGGCAAAACTGGACGACATTCTAATTTACCGAGAACATCGATCTTTAAATCAGCACTATCCATTAAAATTCGCTGATTATAATGCCCAATAGTGCTTTCCTCTAAATTTGTTTCTACTTTCAAACACTGGCAGTAAAAGTTAACAGCAAGCACGGCTAAAGTATTTAGAAAAACCTGTTGACTTTTATCGGAATTTTTCTGCTCGCTACTAAACTTTTGAGCTAATTTAAAATCAGCACCGCTCAAGGGGACTGTAAAAGTTAAACGTTCAGCTAGTGGCATCATGGTTTTTGTCTCCTATTTCTAAAAATATTCTTGAAAAATTGGTTGCAATTTTTCAACGCTGCGTTGATAAAAGCTGCTTAAAGTTGCTAAGGAAATTCCCCATTCTGTTGACATTTCCTTCCAAGATTGTCCATTAAATCGCCTTATACAGATTGCTTGAAAATTAGCCTCCGGATGCTTTTCTATGTGAGTCTGTCGAAAACAATCTCTAGGGTCTTTTTGGATAAAATCCCATAATCTCTCCCAATCTTTTTGGGGGGACATAGATTCAGGTTGCTGGATTATATCAAGCAAGGAAATATCTGAGGCATTAGTCCAGCTTGATTGCTCCGACTGGAGAGGAACATCCAAAGATTGCTCATAAATTCTGACTCGTTTGCCGTTATTTTGTCTATGTCGCAGTTTTAAATGTTCCCTGACAGCATCGATAAATCGCTTATCGAGCAAAAAACTTACCCATGCCAAGACATTACCTTTACTTGGGTCGTACAGATCAATTTTTTCAAAAATCTCTAAAAAAGTCTGCTGTAGAGCTTCGTGAAAAATATCCTGATAGACAGACTTAGGAAAATTATAGATATTTTTACAGTACACTTTATTAGAGTTTTGAATCTCATTGGTTAGTTTTGTTAGCCATTTTTGTCTCTCCTTGCTGTTTGCAGGGGAGCTTTTAGCCAAAAGTGCCATTTCTTCAAGAAGCTTAAGTTTGCTGTCTGGGTTACTCATCAGAGAACTCTCCTTGCATTTTCTAGATCACTACCCCTTTCATCTACTCGTCAGGTTACTGGCATTTTATGCAAAAACCGATAATTAAAATTCTTTTTTGTGAGGAATTGTCGAGGGAATTGCGATCTCGCTCCCGGACTGCCTTCGGTATCGCAGCCAGAGTGGATGTGGCGCGGGGTACTATCGAGAATGTAAATTTATGTTAAGATGAACCCAAATTTTGCATAAAAAGCAGCCATCGCTACGAGAAAGTAATGTAAAACCAAAACTAAACACGATCGCTGTTTGGTTGCTATCGATGAAAACTTATTCTCATTCATCAGGAGGTGGAGTGCTTGGGAGTTATTTATATTGGCGATCGCGAAACAGGTAAAACTCACTTAGTCTTGGAATTAGCTAACCCCAAGGGAAATTATGTCAAAGTTACTTATCCCGATTATCAGTATCTCAAAGGACTTTTTTTAGACCTAGAACTTGGCTCCCCAAAACCAACTGGTGGTCTCGCTCCCGAAGGAATTTTTAAGCAGTACATAGAAGTTAATGTCACCCTTCCCACAGGAGAGAAAATGATTGCCTTGGATTGGTTAGACACCCCCGGTGAAATCTGGCGAAAATCTTGGCAAGACAAACAACCCGATGAATGGAAAGGATTTCTCGAAACGATCAGAAAAGCTGAAGGAATTATGTTGATTTTACCGCCCTATCGGGACATCATTCAACCGACCGGCCAAGTCAACAAAGATGACTTTATCACCACAAAACAATGGTGTAATCGTTTTGACCGTTGGCTTGAATTTTTCCAGCAAGATTGTCCGAAAATTCGACATCTTCTCCTCTGTTTAAATAAAGCCGATTTACTCCAAATTGATCTCGAACAAGAAGCCAAAAAACTCGCTTTTAATCCTGACCGCCAACCCATGACATGGCAAGAGAGAGATAACTATGTTTTTCAGCGTTATTTTCGACCGATTCACCCCCAAATCAATCAACTAAATCGCAGTATTCAAGGGTTGACGGTTAGGTGTTTCATCACTAGCATATATAATCGAAAATTATTAGAATTACCCTGGATTTATTTAGGTAGTCATCTCGCAAAATAAAGTTAAAATAGGAGTAAAAATGACCAGTGGAAATATTGTTGTAATTGGACCGACAGCAGCAGGAAAAACCACCTATTTAGCTGCTTTGTCCTACTTTAAAGAACACAAACAAGGCAAAAAACTATTTACTGTCAATCCACAAAATCCTGCCACAAGAATACTTGCAGAAAAAGCTGAAAATATTCTCAAACAGGCGGCCGATCTAGATAGAACCGTCATCGGACAAGAGATTCAGTCAGTAGATGACTTACCGTTTTATTCCTTTGGTATCGAAGCCAAACCCTATTGGTATAGTTCCACTGAGACTTTTCAATTAACCGCTAGAGATTATCCCGGAGAAGTTTTTGAGGCAATTGCCAGTCCCAGTTCAAGGAAGCCTATCCATGAAGATTTTATTAATGAATGTTTTACAGATGTCATCGGCTGTCTAATTATGCTAACAGGATGGGAACCCGGAACTGATAACTTTTATAACAGAATCATGAAACAATTCCTTAAATTAATGGATGAGCGGGGTCGTTCTCGGGATTTGAAGTTAGCAATAGTTATGAGTAAATGTGAAAGAGGAGAAATTTGGCCCGGTAGGCTTGACCCAGAAATTGATTTGTTCGGTGTCCATTTACGAGAAACTACTAAAACCTTGCGAGAAAAAGTTATTCCCCAGAATCTGCGTTTTTTTGCCCTTTCTACCTTTGGCGTTTTAGGCAAAGATAATCCCCGTCCTAACCGAGAAGATCGGATGAAAGGAGAAGAACCGGCTTCGGTGATTAGAGAACCAGATTCATGGCAACCTTATAATCTAATTGAACCTCTCTATTGGCTCAGTAAAAAACAAAATCAAGGAGCAAAAAATGAAAGCATTTGACTGGTTAAAACCAAAAGCTCCTGAATTAAAAGATGCCAATGCGGAAATACGGGTTATTGGCGATCGCAGTGCTGGTAAAACGGCCTATATGGCTTCCCTCGCCTATTGGCCTAATGCTAAGGCCGATAGTCCAGTTCAATCGGTGACTCCCGTGGGGAACCAAGAAGCCAGCGCACAACTGATGAACATGGCACAGAATATCTTAGAACAGGGACTAGAATTAGAACCAACTCCCCTAGAAGCCACCGTTGATGAAGTCAAAGATTATGGATTAAGTATTGTTCTCAAAGAAGAATTTTCTTTGAAAAATCTGCAAAGAGGTCTATCCTCTAGTGCCATACGTCTCAATGTTAACTGTAAAGACTATTCCGGCGAGTTTCTTCGGGATCTCATTAACAAAACCGGCGATCCGCGCTTAGTTGACTATCTCGAAGACTGTGTGGTGGCTACAGGTCTTTTATTGTTAGTGGATGGAACCTCTCACCGCAAAGATAAAGACTATGCTATCGGACTAGAAAAGTTTTTAGCGGCTTTAGACAGGGTGGATATTAATCCCAAACAACGACGCATTGCTTTTGCTATCAGTAAATGTGAACTGAGTCAACTATGGGTGAGTCGTCATCAACCAAGAAAATTGACACAAAGACGCTTTCCTCTGATGCAAAATAAATTAGAAAACTGGGTAAAAAAAGGTGGTGGTGAAGTCGATTATTTTGCTACTTCTGCCTTTGGTACGTTGGGAACAAATTATCCCGAACCCAACTCGATCGAAAAACAACGCGATCGCCAAGGAACAACTTCTATTATCCGCGATCCGAAGCGGTGGCGACCTTTTGGTTTAGTTTCCCCGATTTACTGGCTTTGTACTGGTCAACATCACAAAGAATTAGATAAGGATTAAAACAATGACTATTATTCACATTCATGAATTTAGCACGGGTATTTTAGTGGATGGCACTGGCACTGCGGGTGAGTGGAAGTCGCGGGGTTTTTCGGGAGAGTACATGAACTCAACCCTAGATAAAGATAAAATTCCTACACCTGTACAGTTAGCCATTAGAAATCGAGAATTTGCCGTTTCTGAAGGCGCATCTAGCCAAAATCCCGCCATTATTGGACGGGAAGTGGAATATCATGGAGAGGCTTGGTCAGTCATTGCCGTCGTCACACGGGGGATGGATGAACGGGGACGGGGTGCATCTCTCTATCGCTATTTCTTGTGTGAGGGATTGGATAAATTACACCATCTTTTATATTGGCACACCAGAAACGGAAAGCCTAGTTTTAACCCCTCCGATTATAGACAAGTCGGTCGGTTTACAGAATATAACGATACTGAAACTCAAATTAATGACCATATTCCGCCTGAGTTGGATGGGATTTGGGAAGGAAAAACACCGATAATTATTACTCAAAAACAGCCACCATATCCTGCTTTAATCATTCATAAAATTGCCTCTAAAACTGACCCAGCAAGATATAATGAATTGATTTCTTGGGCCTGTAATGTAGAGGCTTTAGAGAAACCAAATCGCTTTTTAGTCATTCATCCCGCCAGTAAAAAAGCAGAGGAGACAATAAGAGCCACAATAAACAGTGTTCCTCAACTTGCTCCAGCAATACCTGAAGAAACTCTAATTAAAAATGCTATCAGGAATTCCTGCCGTACAGGGCAATTTCAACGAGACAATTTAGCTACCCTTGAAGATGCTTTGAATAATCCCAAAATTCAACAGGATTATCATACAACCTTTTGGAATTCCATATTTGAAGGTGAAGGCTCTAACTATGCTTATCAACAGGAAATTTATAGTGACTATAATGTACGTCTCTTGACGCTACAAGCCATCATTTGCCCTGAAAAGCTGCCAGATTTTGTCGATTGGATAATGAAAAAAGAGAAGGATTATTATCCAATATCTCAGAGTTTTCAAGGGGAAATTGTAAAAGCTATTACTCAGCCAAACTCATTAATATTTAATTCAGTTAAGCAAGGTATTAATATACTCATTCTTAGTGTCATTGAACGAGCAGACTTGATAGATGCTACGGCTAGACTCTTATTAGATAAAGACGGACTCTGGGGAGGAACATATAAAATTTACACAAGTCTGGGATTGAGACAAGATTTAAATAAAAAAGCAGGTGACCAAAGCGCAGAAAAAGAAGGTTTAAAAGAAAAAGAGTTTTATGTATTAAATGATGTACATTGGCAAGAAATTATAGATGACTTAAGGAAAGTTTGGAATCGTCCTTTTTATCCTGATAAAACAACTCAAAAATACATCCATCTTGCTCGCCTATTTGATAAGCTAGAAGTGCCTTCAAAAGATAGTTTAACCATTTTCTTTTATCATCTCGCTCAAGGAAAGATTCCTAGTGATGTATATAACGGCCATAAATTGGAGGGAGATGAAGGTTATAATTTTGGTATTAAAGTTCAAAGAGATATACCTCGGCAAGAACTGATATTTAGAGAAACAAAAAAAATAGCAATATTTCTCCTATCTTTGGTGTTTAAAGGTGGAGCATCTGGCTGTTTTATTGCTATTATTTGTTTTTTGCTTATATTCACTTTAGGCGGATTTTTGTTTCAAAGATTATTGAATTTAGCTAATTTATCTGTACCCGGTTTACCCGGAGGATCAAACACTTCAGAATCGCCGATTATTAAAAAAGCGATCGGAAGCTTTTCAGCCACTAAAAAATCATTAGAGCAAATTGAAAATGACTTGATGAAAACCGCTAGAGCAGACGGTTCCGAACCTAACAAGGATGAGATTGATCAAGCTATTTCAAAACTTCTCGACCCCAATAATTCTTTTAAGCTTAAGACTCTAAATAAACCAGAAGATAATAAAGATAAAGAAAAGTGGATTTTGTCTATATTGTCTTATCAATTATATAAAGTTACACCATCTAATTCTGATGATGTTGATGGCATTATTGATAAGGGTGGAAACACTTATCAAGCTCTAAAATGTAATCTACTTCAAAATATGAAACTGCAAGCAAGTAAAGAAACTGCTGACAATTGTAAAAAGATAGGGTTTTCCAAAGTTAAAGCGGCTAAAATTCCCGCTCCAACTCCAACTCCATCCCCATCTCCGACAAGAGACCAAAAAATTGAAAAGGCAGTCTCGGAATTTGATAAACCAACAAAGACAAAATTTAGTTTAGAAACTTTAGCAGAAGAGTTGGATAAAGCTTTTTCTCTTGTTTCTTCATCTTCAGATAGTGTAATTAATGTTCTTGACCCCAATACTGACTTTGCACTTTCCTTTAATAATATGACTGAAGAACAAAACAAGCAAGCTTGGGTTAAAGCTATTTTAAAATATCAAGAAAGTCTTAAATCTAGAGTTAAACCAGGGCAATCTATTAATATTGCTGTTGATGGAGTGATTAACTATGGAAAAGACACCTATACACTTTTGAAGTGTGATGTAGCTGCTAAACTTGGTCAAGAATTAAGTGAAACACCAGAAATTTGCAATAAAATAGAATGAATTGATTCATCCTCATCATCAACTAATTCATCAGGAAAATAATAATTTTTAAACCTATGAGAATTTGGCTTTACATACTAGCAGGAATAACCTCAGCTTTAATTGGCTGGAATATCGGTCAGATTTTCTTGACTGACTTAAAAATCCTGTCTCGGTTTCCAGAGGTGGTTCTTTTTCCCTGCATCGCCATATCCTTAGCGATTGGGATGGTAATGAATGAAATATTTATTAGTAATCCCACCCGTCCTAAACTCAACTTTCGGATTGCTTTAATTCCCCTATTAATTGCCACCTTAATCGGATTGATTGTCGGATTAGCAGCGGGTGGAATCTTTCAGCTATTAATTCAATTTGGAGTTGCTGAATTTCTCGGTAGATTTTTGGGTTGGCTTTTTGTCGGTGCAGCCGTCGGATTAGCCGAAGGACTAACTTGGCAATTTTACAGCATGGAGGCTGGCGATCGCGATCGTTTTCGACAACGGTTATATACTAGCATCATCGGTGCGGTTGTTGCCAGTTTCGTAGCGGTGGTAATCTTTGAATTCATTCGCCAATGGTTAGGCACTTCAGAAGCATTTATAAAAGCAGAAGATCCCCTCGGATTTGCCATTTTAGGCTTGTTGCTTGGCCTAACCTTTACAATTACTAATTCTCCTAGCTATATGGCAGCACTAAGAGCCGGTAAAGGATTCGAGTACAGAAAAATCATTCCCGAACTCGAAAGCATTGATCCTCAATTTACATCCATAAATTCAGAGTCTCCCAACATCCATAAAACGCTCAAATTTGTCAGTGAATCGGATGCCGAAAAAATCGAAGAAGGACTGTCGATTCAACTTCCCGCCAAAGGAATCATCAAAATTGGTTCTGTCCCCAAAACTAAAGGTTCTGATGGTGTAGAAAGAGGATCGGATATTTATCTCCCCGGACTCCCCCCCCATATTGCTGACATTAAACTTACCCGCCGTGATGCCATTTTAGATCCTAACCCGAAATTTTACAACCTTATCGAACTCAACGGCAGACCTTTAACCAGCACCAAAGAAATTCTCCTTAAACACAATAACCTGATAACTTTCCATGTTAAAGATAACAACAACCCCGATGAACCCAAAATCTATCGTTTCGTCTTCTACAATCGCTTCCTTGACCCACAAGCTTAGTTTATCAATGATTATGTTAAGCGCTCTTATTACCCCAGCTTGGGGAATTAAACCTGAAATCACAGATATTGAGGACATCGACGATAAAGTGACTCTTCAAATTCAAGTGACAGGAGAAGAAAGTAAACCGATTATGGGTCTAGCTGAAAGCGATTTTCAGCTTAAAGTTCTTGATAAAAAAAACAACAAAACTTATCAAGGAAAACAACTGCCTTTTGACTGGAAGTCTCCCCGAGAAACGACTCCTCCTGATGCTTGGATTGTCGTTCTCATCGATTTTAGTGGCAGTATGAATTGTTCTCAGGCTCTCAACACAAAATGTGATGCCAAAGCGGTTGCTAAAGGAAAGCGAAAATTAGATGCAGCAATTAACGCACTGGGAACATTTATTAAATTCGCCTCAGAGCGCAAAGGCAACACCTATTTATCTATTGTTCCCTTTGGGGTAGAAGGTAAAAATGACAAGCCTGGAGCCTGTGATTATTACCCAAAAGTTACGTCAGAAACTCTCGATAATTTTAGTTTAGTGCAAGATGTTAAACTAACTAATTTTCTAGGTAGTCTTGCTGATAAAACTCCTTGTGCAACGACCAACTTCTATCAAGCTCTCAAAGAAACCGTCAATTTTTTTAAAAACGATAAAGAAGGTCGTTTTTATCCTAAAGATAAAGAAGGAAAACCTTTAAAACCTCAACCACGACTCTCAATTATTCTCCTTTCTGATGGCTTTGATAATAATAGTAATTATCAAGAAGTTCAGAAAACTTTAGCAGTTCTTCAGAACAATAAAGATATTGTTGTTCATACCCTAGTATATGGCTTAACCCCACAACAATTAGGCAAAAAATATTCCTTAGGTAAACCTGCTGTTCGTAGAGATATTAATAACCCAAAATTATCCCAAGAAACTAGAGAGCAACTAGAAAAAGAATTTGTAGATCAAAAACAGTTAGCGGAAATTGCGAAGTTAACAGGAGGAGTTACTGAATTTGCTGGTGATGCTGATGAAATTGCCGAGAAATTAGAAATTTTCCTTGATGCGATTCAAGGACGATACGAAATCAGTTATATACAACCCAACGTTCGACGAGGAGGCGAATATGTAGCCACAGTTTCTACTCAAAAAGTAGCATCACAATCTAAACCTTATACCCTTGATTTTTTTGGGCGTACACTTCCCTTAGAAACCAGAATATTAATGCTTATTTGTATTTTTCTTGCTCTTGGTTTGGGAGGAGTTATTCCTTTTTATTATTGGGGAAAATGGTTAAAAGAAAAACAAAACTAATACTAAATATTTTCGGCACTTGTAAAGTTATGAAACAAATCCTGATTTATTCATCTCTCTTTCTTCTCAGTAGTTGTAATTTTCAGTTTAATCAACCTCAAAAAACTTCAGAATGTCCTCAAAAAACCACAGCTATTCTCATTGCAGAAAATCTAGAAAATGTTAACCTAACAACTAAAACTATCACCAAATCTAATCAGGTTAGTTCTACTAAAGCTGTCGGATACACCTTTAAAGGAAAGTCAGGACAAACCCTTAGCTATAACACAGATGATGATATCTGTGTGTGGCTTTATAGTCCAGACAATCAAATTTTACAAGGAACAAAATTGCCAGAAGATGGAAAGTATTTGCTGCAAATTGCTGCTCCAAAAGGTTCTAAAACCTTTAAGATAGAAATGAGTTTAGGAACGCTCGCTTCTTCCCCGACACCGACACCAAGACTCTCTCCATCTCCCTCACCTTCCCATGATCTCACACAAGATGAAGCAGAAAAACTTGTTAAACGTTGGTATGAAGTTAAAAGACAGGCTTTCGGTTCTTCTTTTGACGACAGCTTAGTAAAGCAATACGCCACCGGACAACTTTATTCTAACACCTTAGAAAAATGTAATGATGGAATCTGCGGGGGGACAGTGGGTTGGCTGCGCTCTAAAGGCTGTTATTATACTTATGATTTTTCCAATATCAATGAGATAGTCTCTTTTGCTCCTTCAGGTTCGTCACCTTCAATAACGGTCAATGTCACGGAACAACTTACACTCCATGGTCCCAGAAGTGCTGGATGTGGAACCCCAACCCAAACTTATCAAAAAAATGTTACCTATTGGTTTCAAAAAAATAACGGTGTTTGGAAAATAGAAAAATATAAGGTAGGAACCTAATCATGGAAAGAAAAAGAAGAAAGTCAATAAAAGTCAGAACACAATCGAAAACCTACCATATCCAGTGGTCTAGGTTTTTGCCCATCTTAATTTCTTTGTTTATAACATCTGCAATCACTCTATATTTTATCTTAAACTCCTCCAAAAACGAATCCTGTACAATAACTAAACTATCGTTAATTGACAGCGTTCCTAAATCTCTAGAAGGTCGAGTTTCTCCTAATCGAGTCCAATGCTATAAATTTCAAGGCATTCAAGGACAGCAATTACAATTAACAACTAATAAAAAAATAAGCTTGATTTACCCAGGTAATCAATCTCAAAATCTCCAAGGCGATTATCAAACGATTCTGTCCGAAACAGGTGACTATTCGCTAGTCATAGAGACGCAAGAAGATAACTTAGATTATCAAATTAACCTGATAGTAAGCTCGCAAAATACAACTAATCTGCCTAGAAAAACGCCCGTTACTGATTTTTCTTTAATACCTTTAACACCTCAACTTCCTAGTCAGCCTAATCGGCTAACTTATAACATTCAACAGTCGCCTACTTTTTATCAAGATCAAGAATTGCAGAAAATCGTTGACAATATTGTAAGTTTAGCTCAATCTAGAAAGTTACCAATAGATAAATTGTCTATCAGTTTAGTTGACTTAAATCAATCTGAATGTTGCGCTTATGCTGCTTATCAAGATAGTGAATTTAGATATCCCGCTAGTATTGTCAAGCTTTTCTGGCTGGTAGTTCTCTATAGTCAATATTATTATCAAGGAATTGAGCCGAATCAAATTCCTCCAGAAAAACTAAAAGTTATTTCTAAAATGATTAAAGATTCCGATAATGAATCAGCGAGTATCATTGTTGATGAAATTACTCAAACCAAATCGATTCAAAAAGACCTCGCACCAGAAAAACTCAAAGTCTGGATTAGCAAACGTTACGCTCTTAATGATTTTTTTGCATCCTATTTTGTTGATTCTGTTAATTACCCCCTGAATATTAGTCAGAAAACTTTCCCTATTCCCAATCTACTCGAAGATCCAGCAGGACCAGACCAACAAATTCGTCAGCTTAACGGCAAAAACTCACCACCGAGACGAAATTATTTAAATACCTATAGCGTTGCTAGATTGCTGCTCGAAATTGAACAAGGAAAAGCCATTTCGCCAGCTTATAGCCAAGCGATTAAAGAATTAATTAAACGAGATTTACATCCTCAAGCGTGGAAAGAAAAACCTTTTAATCCTATCCAAGACTTTTTCGGTCAATCTCTCCCCGTTAAAACTCAATTTTATGCTAAAATGGGCTGGACATTTAATAATCGAAATGATGCGGCTATTATCGTCAGTCCTGATAACAAAGCTCATTATATTTTAGTTGTCTTTGGAGATGAAAAAAAGTTTTATCAAGACAAAGAGTTTTTCCCGATTCTTTCACGACAAGTTTATAACCAAATGCTTAAAAAATGACTTAAGAAAAGACTAGAATAGGAGATAATTCGGGAGAATAAGTAGGTAAATATGCCGATTAAATTGCAAAGGGTAGTTCAAATGATTCTGGTTCTGATGGAGTTGCCGCCAAGATTATATACATCTGTACTGAATAAAAAAAGTGCAGGACTTTTAGGGTATTTTACCTTTTTCCTATGGGCATTTCAGGCTTTTTCAACATACCCTACTTAACTTTTCGCAATCCTTTAGAAAGATAAGCAACCCAAAAAGCCAACACTCCTGTCATCCCTACCTCAAAATAATTGGTCATGAGAATAGCGGTAAAAAAAAGGAGCAAGATAATTAATATAGTTCGCTTTGGTTCAGATAATTTCATCTCTAATTGTCTCTAATTCGGTTTTAATACTTAATGGTTGATAACCCAGAGAAAAAGCGAGAGAACTATCAAGAGAAACATCCTGCGGACGCGGCGCAATCATGGGAAAATCGGACTGTAAACAGGGTTTTATTTGTTCCCTAGTAATGTTAAAAACTGCCGCCATTAGTAAACCAAATTGATAACGAGAAACTCTTTCTTTACCCCCTAGATGAATAATACCTTGCACTTTTTCTAGAGCTAAAAGTAAACCATTCACTGCACTATTAACCCCAACAGCAGTACGATATTCATCAGTAAATAGAGATAATTCTTTTCCCTCTTGGAGGGTTTTTAAAAAGGGTTGGAGAAAACTATTAGCGGTGGGAGAAGGGGAACCAAACATCAAAGGCATTCGACAGATAGCCGCCCAAGGATATATTGCTAAAATACCCTTTTCTGCCGCTACTTTTTGCTCACCATAGATACTCACGGGAGAAACCGGATCATTTTCGGAATAGGGGGCATTTTTACCATCAAAAACTAAATCGGTAGAGGTAAAAACTAGCGGTATTTGATATTGACTACACAAACGGGCAATTTCTAGAGAAGCTGTCAGATTAATTGCCTCGGATGCTTGGGGAAATTCTTGACAGAGATTCGGTTTTGATTGGGCAGCCGCATGAATTACCGCGTCGGGTTTAATCTGTTGAAAAAGTTCTTTAACTGCGGCTAAGTCTGTTAAGTTAATTTTAATTAAATTTGGGTCATTACTATTGACATTGTGATTAAAATATGTACCAAAACTTGCCCAGGATGAGCGAGTTTTTTGGTAAATATGCCAACCTAAAAACCCACTAACTCCAGTGATTAACAGCTTTTTCATAGTTTAGAGATTAAATCCTTTTTCGTAGGCTAAAAACTGTACCTGTGGTTCCAAAGGTTCACTAACTAAACCAATTCCTGCAAATCCCCATCGCTGCATCAGTCCCTTTAATTGTGTTCCTGAGAGAGTTTCCACTGAAAAATTATTGGCTAAATCCTGAGCATGGGTATTGATATAACTTAAAGCATCGTAGGATTCTTTAAACAGAAGCAGATAACTAGCCGGAGTTTCGCTTTCACCTTTTCTCAGACGCGCCACTAGATATTGTCCGTCTTGTTTTGACCTGAGTAAATAATGTGTAGTTGCTAACATATTTTGTTAAGTAAAAAGTGAAAAGGAAAAAAGGGGTTGGGGGTTAGGGGTTGGGGGTTGGGTTTTAGGGTTTTGGGGTTTTAGGGTTTTAGGGTTTTGGGGTTTTAGTTGAATTTCCCCATTTCCCCATTTCCCCTACTTTAAATCCTCCAATTTAATTCTAGGATCTACAGCTTTGAGAAGTAAATCAGCCAGGAGATTACCGATAATCAACATAGTAGCACCCATCATTAAACTGCCCATAACTAAATATAAATCTTTAGCCGTCACAGCTTGCAGAATTAAACGACCTAATCCGGGCCAGTTAAAGAAAAATTCGGCGATAAATGCCCCACTTAACAAACTGGAAAATTCAAAGCCCAAAAGAGTTATCAGGGGATTAATAGCATTGCGTAAAGCGTGGACATAGATAACTTTATTTTCTGGTAAACCTTTCGCCCTTGCGGTTTGAATATAATCCTGTCGAAGAACATCTAATAATTGTCCCCGCATCAATCTTTGTAATCCGGCAAAACTGGTAACTGTCAGGGCAATAGTTGGTAAAATCATGTGCCAAGCGATATCTAAAACTTTACCGATAGGGGAATATTCCGAATAGTTAATACTGGTCATATCACCCACCGGTAAAAGCGGCGAGACATTTTGGGCGAGAATTAGCAGTAAAAGGGCAGTGATAAAACTGGGGAAACCTTGACCAACATAACTGATAACTCGGAAAAATTTATCGATAAATTGGTTTTGTTTGACGGCGCTGAGAATGCCCAAGGGAATCGCAATCGCCCAGGTTAAAATGATGGAAGTCAAAGACATTAATAACGTCGCTGGAATTCTCTCTAATAATAGGGAAGACACGGGACGAAAATAGGTAAAACTCAGACCAAAATTAAACTGAGTTACCACTTGCCATAACCATTTAAAATACTGGACAATCGGCGGGTCTTTTAAACCAAAAAGGGCAATATATTGTTCTTTAGTTTCCTGACTAATCTTGGGATTAAGGTCAAGCAAAGCCAGAAAACCGCCGGGGGTTAATTGGATAATAGCGAAACTCAAAGCCGAGGCCAACAACAGAGTTAATAAACCCTGGAGAACACGCTTGACAATATATAAAAAAGTTTCGCTAGTTAGGAGAGATTGTAACCCATTAGCACTCGATCGAGCGGTGGCCGCCTTATAATTATCATCAGTCGCCGTCATAGAAAAAAACCTAATAATCGATGAGGGTAATAATCGGTAAATCGGGTAATTTTTCCCGACCACCGAGGTCGATTAACTCGATGATAAAAGCAAATCCTAAAACCTCGCAACCAATTTTTTCTAATAAATCGGCCGTCGCTTTCGCCGTCCCTCCCGTCGCGATCAAATCATCGACAATTAAGACTTTATGATGGGCTGCCACCGCGTCTTGATGAATTTCGAGGCTATCGCTTCCGTATTCCAAATCATACTCGATACTGTGAACGGCGGCGGGTAATTTGCCCGGTTTCCGGACAGGAATAAATCCCGCTTCTAATTGGTATGCTAAAGGAACACCAAAGAGAAAACCCCTGGATTCCATACCGACAATGTAATCAGGGGATAAACCGTAATCGCGACACTTTGCCGTTAGGGTATCGATCGTGTAACGTAATCCTTGGGGATGATTGAGTAGGGTAGTAATATCGCGGAAGACAATACCCGGTTTGGGAAAGTCGGGAATATCGCGAATAAGTGATTTCAGATCCATTCGGTTTCCTTGTCTCGTAAAATGGGGGACAGCTATCTATACAATACAATTTACAATATCCTGACTCGATCGCCCTTGTGTTTTAGTTCTCCTATATCATGACCTCTACTAGCCTAACGCCCGAATCTACAGCATCAGCCCCAGAAAAACCAGTTATTTTAAGCGTTTTACCCGATTTTCCGATTGCCAGTCAGCAATGCGCCCTACATCTCCAACAGCATATCGATTTAATGCTATTAGCGTTGGAATCCTTAGAAGTCGGTGCTGGGGAGGCCCTGTTAGCCCTCTGTAAAGAACTAGGACTCGATAAAATTGTTAAAAACCGGATTATTTTCTGGCGCTTACGCTGTACTAATCCATGGCGAATTTCCTACACCCTCGACCGTCTCACCCTTGACCAAGCAAAAGCTTTAGTTATCATTGCCAGTTATCGGGCCAAACCTCTAGCTATATCCATCCGACAATTACTGTTAGCGCGGCAACAGATGGAATCAAAGGGTTTACCCGTGGATAATAATTTTCTTTTATCAGAATACCTAGAAAGATTTCGCTCCAATTTTCGCAGTCGCATGAACCCCCGCCGGGCCAAAGTATCGGTTTATCTAGCCGATGAAAATGCTTTAAATGAACTGGCTTTATCCCTCCTCGATCAGTTATTATTTTGTACTGGTACGACGGGAATGCAGCGGTTTTGGATTAGTTTATTTGATGGGGAGATCGTGTAGAGATGAGAAGACAGTATAGCTTGCCCAATTGTACCCTGATTCTCGATGGTTTCGGCGATGATTTCGCCCCAGCTAACCCCAGTGATAGCCGACCTTTACTCTCAATTTTGACTAACGTAGAATGTCGGTTAATCGGGGCCAATAAAGTCCTGCAAGGTGGTCGGGTTTTCTTGGAAAATTTAGTACAAGCGGTCAGTCAGTATGCCCAAGAATTTTTGAGTGGTGTTCGTCATCCCCAAGACCCCGTCCATGAACCAGATCATGTGTACCTAGAAAAGATTGACCAGAATCTCCATCGTCTGGTTTGGTATCCATCAACGGACTTGAATATCCCAGAAAGTCCGGTCAAGATAGAAATCAGTACCGTGCAGTTATTCGATTTAATAGAAGCGATTGACCAATTTTTTGCCGATACTCGCACTTTACCCGACCTAACCCTGAAATTACAGCCAGTTTCCCGTCGCTACCATAAGGTTAATGAATCGGTGGCCAGTCGAACAGTACCTTTTTTGGCAGGATTAGGCAGTCTTGTCGCTTGCGCCCTACTTTTCTATCTGTTACCCGTCCCCCAAGTCCGTAAACCCGAAAATCCCCCCATTCCTGCCGCTTCTCCCAGTCCCACCGTCCCCACTAATCCCGTCCCCCCTCCCAGATAAAATTAGGACCCTAAGCTACATCTATAAATGGAGTGACGGGAATATGGCTATAAACTTCGGCATTCTTTGCCTGAGCTTGACGGAGATCGTAGTCTGTTTGAAGATTCAGCCAAAACTGAGGACTGTTACCAAAATATCGTGACAGACGCAAAGCTGTGTCCGCAGTGATACTACGCTTACCGGCTAAAATCTCACCGATACGAGTTTGAGCTACGCTTAAATCTTTGCTCAGTCTGTAGGGGGTAATATTGAGCGGTTCCAGAAAATCTAACTTGAGGATTTCACCGGGATGGATATTTGGCAAACGGTGGAACTGAGCTTTTACATTGAGCCTGTCGAAATGTGTCGAAGTGTTGCTGTTCATTGCATTTAGCTAATTTTAGTGGTAGTCCACTATCTCTACCTGATCAGCATTGCCTTCATCAGTCCAAATGAAGCAAATTCTCCATTGGTCATTAATACGGATGCTGTACTGGCCCTGACGATCGCCCTGCAACTTCTCCAACCGATTACCCGGTGGGACACGCAGATCATTGATCGATAACGCCGCTGCAAGGATTAGCAGTTTTCGTAGAGCGACCGATTGAATATCAGGGGGATAGTGACGAGACTGAAACCCCTCGAAAATGAGCTTAGTCTCTTCGGACTTGAAATTGACGATCATAACTGATAACTGATTAACTGATGATCAAATCCTAACGCCTAACGATACTATTGTCAAGCAGAAGTAAGCCCCACACCCCACACCCCACACCCCACACCCCACACCCTTCTCCCCCGCTCTGTCCCAGTTTTTTAGAGAAAGTACCCGAGAAAAACCAGATCTTTTTTGCACAAGTTAGAAAAATTGTGTTATACTGGTAATTCTGTGAAGGTTTTTCGATAGGGAGTATTGAAAAAAAAATGACCAAACTGGGAACCCATTTGATTGTCGATGCTTGGCAAGTACCTGCTGACCTCCTCAACGATCCCGAGCGCATTCGCCGCGCTATCCTCGATGGAATTACGGCAGGAGAAGCAACGCTGATCGATTTGTGTGTCCACCAGTTCAGTCCCCACGGAGTTACCGCGACGGCGACTTTAGCTGAATCTCATATCGCGATCCACACCTGGCCTGAACACGGCTATTTCGCCGCTGATTTATTCTTCTGTGGTGCGGGTAAACCCGTGGTTGCCATGGAAATTTTGACCAAATCCCTGCAAGCAGGTGAGATTAAAGTGCGGGAACTAACCAGAGGATTCCCCGGTCCTGCGGCAGTTTATGAAAGCAAAAAGGAAGAACCCCTTAAATCTTCCCTGGTTATGGCCTAATTTCTAGGGACTGCCTCGATAATAAGTTAGCATCACTGGCGATCGCCTAAACTGAAATCGTGATCAGGATAACCTTTGTTTTTATCGAAAATTTGGGTTAAAACCCCGTCGTTTTACGACGGCTTTAAGCTACAATGGAAAAAGCGATAACCAAGCTAAGCTAAAAACTGAACCTTGACAACAGATAGTAGGGGGTTTCGTTCAGAAAAGACTTCAAATTCGGCCTTGAACGAGTAAAACTTTCTAGGAAATAAGGTTGAACATGAGATTTTTTCG
>NZ_SFBY01000350.1:0-7697 GCF_007095505.1 Microcystis sp. M_QC_C_20170808_M3Col | reverse complement strand
AGAAAAGACTTCAAATTCGGCCTTGAACGAGTAAAACTTTCTAGGAAATAAGGTTGAACATGAGATTTTTTCGACTTGTTCAAAGTGGCCGGAGGGCATTCGGACACTGAAAACGGACGGGTCGAAAGTGTCAGACTTAAGCAATTAAGCGTTTTTCGCTATCTGCGTCAACCCCGTTCAGCGACCACCTTAAAAAAGTGGCGTGGTGAGGAATCGCCGTCCGTTTTACGGCGGCGAGGATGTCAAAGCTATCAGCCTTGAATCAGTTATCAGTTATCAGTTATCAGTTATCAGTTATCAGTTATCAGTTATCAGTTCACTGATATTATATTTTGGGCGCACGCGATGCGCCCCTACCATATAAAAACTAACTAATAAATTATCTAAAAGTCGCTGTAACCTTTAGCCAGCAAGAGTTAATGAGTTTAATTATCCTAGAGAATTTCTTAAATACTTGACAAAATATATTTAAATAATTTATAATATTAAATAACCCAAAATTATGATAATGTGCTATCAACATAATCGGGTTTGGGTTGTTTAACAATTAGTTTTTCAGTAATCAAATCAGGAATTTATGAGCATTTTAGAACTCATAGAACAAAGACTAGAAGAAAACTTTACCCTCCACGAACAATATCTAAATCCCCAGATGGTTCGGGTACTGAAAACGATCGGTTACGATCGCCACTACATTAAAGCCCAAGGTCCATACTTGTTCGACAATCACGGGGAAAAGTATCTGGATTTACTGAGTGGTTTTGGTGTTTTCGCCCTCGGACGCAATCACCCCAAGATAGTGCAAGCTTTACAGGAAGTATTGACGGCAGAACTGCCCAATTTAGTCCAATTGGATGCTTCCATCCTAGCGGGATTGCTGGCCGAACGGTTAGCAGCGATCGCACCGACAGGATTAGAACGAGTTTTCTTTGCCAATTCCGGCACAGAAACCGTCGAGGCCGCCATTAAATTCAGCCGCTACGCCACCGGACGCAGCAAAATTGTTTACTGTCAGGGAGGCTACCACGGTTTAACCATGGGTTCCCTTTCCGCCACCGGCGATCCCCATTATCGCCAGGGATTTGGACCCTTTGTCGCCGATTTTGAGGAAATTCCCTTCGGCGATCTGGCTGCGCTCGAAAAAGCTCTAATTAACCAAGAAGTAGCGGCTTTTATTACCGAACCGATCCAAGGTCACGGGGTGAGAATTCCCGAACCGAACTATCTCCCCGCAGCGGCTGCCCTTTGTCGTCGTTACGGCACTCTTTTTGTGGCCGATGAAGTGCAGACCGGTTTAGGCCGGACTGGCAAAATTTGGGCAGTGGAACATTGGGGGGTAGAACCAGACATTTTATGCGTTGCCAAGGCTCTTTCGGGCGGTTTTGTGCCAGTGGGAGCGGTTCTCTGTCGTCCCTGGATCTTCGATCGAGTATTCGATCGCATGGACCGTTCTGTGGTTCACGGTAGCACTTTTGGGAAAAATAATCTGGCCATGGCCGCCGGTATCGCCACTTTACAGGTAATCGAGGAGGAAAAATTAGTGGAGCGCTCGGCTGTAATCGGTCAACAAATTATCGCAGAACTACAGCCCCTCGTAGATCAGTACGAATGTTTGCAGGAAGTGCGGGGATTGGGTATGATGATGGCCTTGGAATTTGCCGAACCGAGCAGTTGGTCATTAAAAGCCGCCTGGAAAATGCTAGAAACCGCCAATAAAGGGCTATTTTCCCAGTTAATCGTCGTTCCCCTCTTTACCCGCCATCAAATTCTCTCGCAGGTTTCCGGCCACGGCATGAATATCATCAAGTTTATCCCCCCCCTCACCCTCTCCGATCAGGATTGCCGTTGGATTGTCACCGCCGTTAAGGATGTGGTCGCTGATGCTCACCGCCTCCCCGGGGCCGCTTGGGAATTCGGCAAAACCTTGGCCAGCCAAGCTATACGCCAAAAAACCGCCAAAAAATAGGTTAATATGTCCAGTTTGTTTCATCCCCTCTGCGGTAGTAACCTTAGCACTCTCCTTCGCTTGTTTTTGACCAATGGCGGCATCGATCGCCCCAATTTGGCCCCGGCAACCCTGGCGCTGGCAGTTACCTTGGCGCGACTACCTTTTTCTACCCTAGAACGGATTTTAATGACAGGGTTTTATGAGCGCCGCGTGGAGGTAAAAGCACCCATTTTTATTGTCGGCTATTGGCGCAGCGGCACGACCCATCTGCACAATTTACTCGGTCAATCGGAGCATTTTGGCTATATTTCGCCCCTAGCGGTGGGATTACCCTGGGATATCCTCGGTATCGTCCGCTTATTACAACCGCTGCTGGAATTAGCTCTACCGAGCGATCGCCATGTGGATAACGTTGCCGTTACTCCCGATTCCCCCCAAGAAGACTCGATCGCCCTGGCCAGCATGATCCCCCTTTCCTACTACCATGGTTTATACTTTCCCCAACGTTTTCAGTATCATTTTGAGCGAGGGGTTTTTTTTCAAGGCTGCAGCGAGAAAGAAATCGCCACTTGGCAACGTTGGCATACTCATCTATTAAAAAAAGTTTCCATCCATCAAAAAGGCAAACAATTACTAATCAAAAACCCCGTTTATACGGCACACATTGCCAAATTACGAACTATCTGGCCCGATGCTAAATTTATCCATATCTATCGCAATCCCTATCTAGTTTTTCCCTCAACCCGCCACTTTTTTACCCGCATCTTACCAGAACTAGCACTGCAATCCTACGATAATTTATCTATTGATGTCATCGAGCAGGTAATTCTGAAAAGTTATCCCCTAATGCTCAATTCTCTCCTGCGAGATAGTGCCGATTTACCCGCCGATAGTTTTGTAGAAATTCGTTTTGAAGATTTAGAAAAAGACCCCCTAGCACAAATCGAGAAAATTTACGATCAACTGCAACTTCCCGACTTAAAAATAGCTATGCCTCGCTTTGAGAAATATATCAGCAGTCTGCAAGGATATAAAAAAAATAATTATCCCCCAGACCCAAAAGCGATCGAATTAGTCGAATCTCATTGGCTACCATTTATTCAACGTTGGAACTATTTTTAGTTATCAGCTTTTTCAGTTATCAGTTATCAGTCATCAGTGATCAGTTATCAGTGATAAGTCATAATTAATAATTCACAATTTAATATGAAATATCTTAAATTTATCTTTCTGGGTTTAGGTTTTGTTTTACTAGGGGTAATTTTACGACAAACCAATCTACAAGAAGTGTGGCAACAAATCACCCTAGTCGGTTGGTGGGGAATGACATTAGTAATTATTTTTTATTTCCTAGAATTCCTCACCGATGTTTTTACTTGGCAACTAACTTTTAAAAGCATTCCTATCCAACCTCGATGGACAATTCGCCTATTATTAATTTACATGGTAGGGGCAGCCTTTAATCGCGTGACTCCCTTCGCTTCTTTGGGAGGAGAAGGTTTTAAAGCAGTGATGTTGAAAACTCACTATCAGATTAGCTATAAAGAAACCAGTGCTTCGATCATTCTGACCAAGACATTAAATACTGCTTCCCTTGTCTTCTTTGCAATTATCGGGTTTTTTCTGCTCCTAGCTTCCCCAAAATTTTCTAATTCTTTTAAAACTTTGACTGGATTAAGTCTAGCTATATTCTCCAGTTGTATCCTGATATTTTTCTTGATTCAGCGATTCCGTTTATCCTCCCGAATAGTTAATCGATTAGGTCATTCTTTTTTAGGCGATCGCCTAGCTAAACCTTTAGAAAATCTTCGCAGTGTCGATGATCGTTTAGGGGAATTTTACCGCAATCTGCCACTATTTAGAAATGGCTTGATCGTCGGTTTTCTCAATTGGCCTCTCGGAGTTTTAGAAATCTATGTTTTAATGCAACTTCTCCAACATCCGATCAGTTTTGCCGATGCTTGGTTATTTGATTCCGTTGCTCAATTGGTGCGCGCTGGAACCTTTTTTATTCCCGCTAATATCGGTACTTTAGAAGGTTCTTTAGTGCTGCTGGGTGCTTCCTTAACTGGTAGTCTAGAATTAGGTTTAGCGATTTCTGTAATTCGCCGGGTTAAAGATATTCTCTGGATTATATTAGGTTTGTTGATCTGGTGGTTATTTTCCCTAAGACCGACTTTACCCGATCGCTCTTCAAAATAATCTCAATCAGTCAACTCCCGATTATTCATCCTGTAATTTTTCGCGTACATTGCGAACAATCCGCGATAATTCACTCTTTTCATCGACGCTAATTTTAGTCGGGGAACCACTAATAATCCGCTCGTAATTGCGGAAAGAATCCTTGATATCGGCCCCGTCCTGACTGATAGTATATTCACGAATCCCTTTATCGTGCCAAGAACCGCGCATCTTAAAGACGTTAATCGCTCGGGACATTTCGCCGCGAATTTCCACATACTGCAACATTAAAATCGTGTCGGTAATCGTAGAAATATGGGATTCGGTGATCGAGTGCGCTCCCATAAATTGGTCGGTGGTATTGGTGAAAAATCCCGTAATTTCCTCCTGTTTGGCGTATCCTGTCACCCCGATCACAAATTGCCGAAAAGCATTATTTGTCACCCCGCGCGCGAGCGCCGATAGAGAATCGATGGCAATGCGGGAGGGTTTAAATTCCGAGATTTCCGACTTAATCATCTGTAAATGGTCTTCTAATCCCGCCGATTCGGGGTAAGAACACAACAATTTTAATAATCCCTTGCGTTCCATCTCCTCAAAATCGATCCCCCAAGAAGAAGCATTTCGGGACAATTGGGCGCGAGATTCTTCATAAGCGAACAAAATCGCCCGCTCACCGCGCCGACAGCCTTCTTCCAGAAATTTACTGACTAGGAGAGTTTTACCCGTACCTGTTGCTCCTGTGGCCAAAATAATCGAATCCTTGAAAAAACCGCCTCCACACATATCATCAAGGGTTTTTACTCCCGAAGAAATGCGGACATTGGAGGAGCGCTGAGTTAAACGCATCGCACCGAGGGGGAAGATATTAATGCCATCATTGGTGATAGTAAAGGGATATTCGCCCTTCATGTGGGTTGTTCCCCGTAATTTGAGGATTTCTGCGGTTCTGCGTCGTCTTTCTCCCTCTAGCACGTTCCGCATAATTACCACATTATCAGAGACAAATTCCTCTACACCAAAACGGGCCACCGCTCCGTATTCTTCGATACGTTCCGTGGTCATAATTGAAGTCACTCCTAATAATTTTAACCGGGCCACGAGCCGAAAAATTTCTCGCCGCACCACTGACACCGCTTCGTACTGCTGAAAAACAGCAGTTACAGAGTCAATTGATACCAGTTTGGCTTTATATTTGGTAATTGCGTATTGAATGCGCTCGATCAGGGCCGAAAGATCAAAACTACCCACCACCTCTTGACCTTCCGGATCCGGAGAAGCATCGAGAATAAATAACTTACCCTGGTCAATTAATTCTTCTAAATCCCAACCAAAACTATAGGCATTTTGGATAATATCGGTGGGAGATTCTTCAAAAGTAACAAACAGTCCCGGATAGTCAAAATACTTGATACCGTGGTAGAGAAATTGAACGGCAAGCAGGGTTTTTCCCGTGCCAGAAGTGCCACTCACTAAGGTAGTTCGCCCCATGGGTAAACCACCGTGAGTGATCTCATCAAAACCTTCAATTAGGGTTCTAATTTTGCGAACACCTTTCGGTTTAATCGGTGGATTCAATTGGCTATTAGAGTTAGATTGAGTCATTATTTATCCAGCGAATATTTAAAGAGTAGGATTTTTATCTAATTTTTCAACAGAAACATATCAGGTCTGACTAGACACTTTATACCGTCTCGATTCCCATTGACTCTTGACTTTCCCATAGACGTACTAGATTACACCCCGATCATTTCTCCTTCAATAAATATAACCCGTCTAATCACCTATTGCCGAAGGCCTAGCTATCATTTTCTCGTTCACGAATTTCCTCGTACAGTAAGTCTAAACCGATCAGAACCTTCTCTCGATCGGACAAATCCCCGATAATTTTCCGCACTGGGGGAGGGAGGACTTTCGCGAGGGTAGGAGTAGCGAGAATCTTGTCTTCCTCCGCTAGTTGCGGGTTTTTCAGCACGTCAATCACTTTCAGCGCATACACTCCCTGAAATTCTTCTTCTAGGATATTTTTCAGGGTTTTCAAGGCACGCACGGAGTTGGGGGTATTGCCCGCGACGTACAGTTTTAAAACATAGGTTTTTTTAAAGACGCTCATAGGTTAGGATTAAAGGGGCTGGGGATAGGAGTTCATCGCTATTTATTGGGGAGATTTTAATCTATTCCCAATAATAAATCATAAGGGATATCCTCGCGAGGTATGGAACGACGGTACATTTCCCCTAGATGAGCAAGGATATCAATGAGAGCGAGACGATAATCTAGGAGAATTTCCTCACTTCTGCCTTCTAATTTTAACTGTTGGGAAAATTCATCCATTAACTCCATGTGAATTTCCAGAATTTGCGACACTGAGAGATCGGTAAAAAAGACATTATTAACCAATTCATCGATCGCTTGATTGATCGGATAATCCTGTTGGAAGTAATTTAAAATAATCTCCCGATAATCTCTTCTTAATTCCCGCAGTAATTCGTTTTTTTCCTCTGGGGCCAGATTGCGATAGAATAGCTGCGGGTTGCGTTTGTAGTAAACACCTAAATAGCCGAGTCTTTCTTTTAATTTTTCTGCTAAACGGCGCTGTTGTAGGAGGAGAAAACTGTGATTATTTTCCACGGGATTTGGTTGGTTAACAATCGTGTTAGGTTCGGAAAAAGAGCAATTAGGAGCTAAATGGAGAAATCGAGCGATCGCTTGGTCGATGACCGAGGTGATGCTGTCTAATTCCTTGACGGTAATTTGTAATTCGGCACTATGATAGAGACAGGTGGGAGAGTCATTCGTCTCGGCAGTGATGTTCTTGTCAGCGACAATGATCACTACTGGCAGTAAAATCCCCCCTTCGTAGAGTTGATTAAAAGTCGGCTGTAGGGAAGGATGAAAGACCACCAGTAAACAATCGATTTTTTCCTTCTCTGCCTCGATATTAGCCAGTAATTCGCTAGAAGACGACCCTAGGGTTAGATTATAGCGTTCATTAGCCAATAAAGCCGTCAAAGAATTAACCAGCCCCAGAGGTGAACTCACTCCCGTCAAGGGTGGGTCCGTTGGGACAAAAGCATAAATAGTCAGTCTCGGAGGCAACGTTTTCTCACCCGCAAGGTAGATAGAAAATAACAAACAATTAGGTTAGGCTTTCTCTGTTGAGAAGACAACCCCCTCGCCATCAAATCGGGGAAGTTAAAGTTAACTTTGCTTTTTGGCAGTGGGTATCGTAGTTAATTGTAATCAATGGAGCGGTCCTCTAGATGAGCGAGCGTCATAATCAAGGTAGATTCAAGTTCTAGGACTACTAATAGTTTGGCCATCAGTTTGTTAATTAGGGTCTGCTGAATAAATCTAAAAACCTTGTTGGGTAAGACTTTTAGACTTTTTGTCAATCAAAAAGTACCAGAGATGGGAGTGATCAGGGGGAAAATTCCGGGACTTTTTCCCTGAAAATTAGGTAATTGACCACCTGAAAATGGGTAAAACCCCACACCCCACACCCCAACCCCCAACCCCCAACCCCCAACCCCCAACCCCCACCGAAAAACTTTTTCAGCAGACCCTA
>NZ_SFBY01000035.1:0-2608 GCF_007095505.1 Microcystis sp. M_QC_C_20170808_M3Col | reverse complement strand
GCACGCAAACTTTAAACGCTTCGGGAGAGGTTCCCTCTTGGTTGGTTGGAGAAATCCTGCTTGCTAACGGAGACTCAATGAACGAAGAATCCCCGTCTCTTTAGAGCGGGGAGCGTCAAGGAATGTAATTAAAACGAGAAAGAATGCGGATCGAGCAATTGCAAGCCTTTTTAGCCGTAGCCGATACGGGCAATTTCGGTCAAGCGGCGCGCCAGTGTGGAGTCACCCAATCGACTATCAGCCGCCAGATTCAATCCCTAGAAACCGATTTGGGCTTACCTCTTTTCCATCGTACCGCCCAAGCGAAGTTAACCATTGCCGGGGAGAAATTACTGCCCCGGGCGAAACGGATTTGTCAAGAATGGACGAATGTTCACGAGGAAATCACCGACCTACAGGCAGGAAAACAGCCAGAATTGTGCGTGGCTGCCATTCATTCGGTGTGCGCCCACTATTTACCGCCGATTTTGCCGAAATTTTGTGCTGAATACCCAGAAGTTCAGTTAAGAGTTACAGCCCTAGGCAGCGATCGCGCATTAAAAGTGCTGCGGGATGGTTTAGTAGATGTGGCGTTGGTAATGAATAATCGTTTTCTCACCTCTAGTCCGGAGATGGTGGTAGAAATGTTATACCAAGAAGCGATCGAAATTCTCATGGCCGCTAATCATCCCCTCGCCCAATACAAAGAAGTGCCATGGTCGGAATTAATCCCCTATCCGCAAGTGGTTTTCAAAGACGGCTACGGAATGCAAAGATTAGTACAAGAATGGTTTTCCCGTCAGGATGCCCACCTGAAAACTGTCATGGAATTAAACACCCTTGATGCTTTTCGCGGTGTGGTGCGTCAGGGTAATATTATCGCTCTTCTGCCCCAATCTGCCCTGATGGAAGCCCGTAGCGATGCCACCCTCGCCATTCGTCCTCTTGCTTCCCCTAGTAGCGAAAATCCCCATCTTAACAATGGTAAATTTAGTCATCGTCTCACCCGTCAGGTAGTCCTTGTCACCACGAGCGATCGCCTACAGATACCACCGATCGCTCATTTTTGTCAATTAGTGCGGCAAATGAATCAAAGTGTGGTTAAAAGCTTAGAAAACCACCCCGTCCAGCCTTAAAAATCCCCATTAATCCCATTTACTCTTTATTTTCTTCCTTGAGATGAGTGATACTTTTCGAGAATTATTAAAAGTGATCGGTAGTGGCACCCATACGGGCAGAAATTTAACCCGTCCCGAAGCAGCGATGGCCACCAAGATGATGTTAACCCAAGAGGCAACCCCGGCCCAAATCGGTGCTTTTATGATTGCCCATCGCATTAAACGCCCCACCAGCGATGAGTTAGCGGGAATGCTTGATGCCTACGCCGAGCTTGGCCCGCAAATAACCCTAGAATCAGCCTCTTTTCAGTATCCGATCGCTATTTTTGGCAATCCCTACGATGGACGCTCTCGCACTGCCCCGGTTACTCCGATCACTACTTTAATCTTAGCGGCGGCGGGGGTTCCCGTAGTCCTGCACGGGGGCGATCAAATGCCGACTAAATACGGCATTTCCCTGAGGGAAATCTGGCAGCAATTAGGAGCAGATTTTAGTCAATTATCCTTAGCAGCAGTGAAAGACTGTTTAATCACCACAAGATTCACTTTTTTCTATATTCCGCGCCATTTTCCCCTAGTAGAGAATTTTGTTACCTATCGGGAGCAAATCGGTAAACGTCCGCCCATGGCCACGGTAGAGTTAATGTGGTCGCCTTTTGTGGGTAATATTCATCAGATATCGGGTTTTGTTCATCCCCCCACCGAAGATCGTTTTCGCGAAACTTTTGCCCTGAGAAATATCTCTCACTTCACCACCGTGAAAGGATTAGAGGGCAGTTGTGATTTAGCCTGTAATCGGACGGCGATTATTGGTCTGGGAAATCCCACCGATACCCCTTCCTTTCAGCGATTTTTCCTAAATCCTCGCGATTATGGCTTCTATACTTCGGATTATCCCCTCGAATCTTTAGAAATGCTCACCGCTAAATTAAAGGGTTTATTAGCCGGAGAAAATAATGAATTAACCGACGCGGCAATTTTTAACGGTGGTTTTTATCTTTGGCGCTGTGGAATTGCCCCAGATATCCCCACGGCTTTCCAGCAAGCACAACAATGTTTACAGTCAGGAAAAGCCCTGGCTAAACTGCAACAAATCTGTAATTATCTCCAAAATCACCGAATAGATAGGGTCTGCTGAATAAATCTAAAAACCTTGTTGGGTAAGACTTTTAGACTTTTGGGAAATCAAAAAGTACTGGACATGGGAGTGATCGGGGGGAAAATTCAGTGACTTTTTCCCTGAAAATTAGGTAATTGACCCCCTCAAAATGGTTAAAACCCTACACCCCACACCCTACACCCCACACCCTACCCCCACGAAAAACTTTTTGCCGCAAACCCTAGATAGGAATAGGGTTGTAGGGAAAATCACTTCTAAATCAATGGACTTGCTTTGACATCCTCGCCGCCGTAAAACGGACGGCGATTCCTCACCACGCCACTTTTTTAGGGTGGTCGCGTCAACGGGGTTGACGCAGATAGCGAAAAACGCTTAATTGCTTAAGTCTGAC
>NZ_SFBY01000349.1:0-6469 GCF_007095505.1 Microcystis sp. M_QC_C_20170808_M3Col | reverse complement strand
ATTAGCTAAATTAACAGGATATACTCTCAGACAATTTGAAGAGAGATAGGCTTTTAGTGGCTTGGAAACAAGCTTTATCAATTTATTCATAATAAATATTGGCAGAAGATTAAAGATTAGTTATTGTGACTAACTCTTTTGATTAGAACAAGAGAAACTTGAGAATTTTCGGTCAAATTTATTGACTCAAAATCCGGTGTACTTAATTTAAATGAAACAGCCCTAGGGTGTGGGGTGTGGGGTGTGGGGTGTGGGGTTTTACCAGTTTTGAGGTGGCCAATTACCTAATTTTTAGGGAAAAAGTGCCTAAATTTCCCCCCGATCACTCGCATATGCAGTACTTTTTAATTGACAAAAGGTCTAAAAGTCTTACCCAACAAGGTTTTTAGCTTTATTCAGCAAACCCTACCTAGTTCTTAAATTGAACATTCTCTTCACCTCAGTCTGGTTAATTTTTGCCTTAACGTTTTCTGCGGTTTGATTGCTTACTGTCACTAACCGAAGAAATCTTCCCTTTAGATAGACCGACTTTTACCGCAATCTACTTAACCCGAACCGTGGCTAAATTAATCTTTTTTTACCAGGTTCCCTGGAAAGATTAAGGTAAAAATTAGATATATCCGCCCTTAGATTGGCTGATCATGGCTATTTACCACTGGTTCGGGGCTATCCTCGCCAATCCAAGCCCTAACTAACTCGTAGCAGAGACCGAGCAGAACCGGCCCGACGAACAAACCGATAATCCCGTAGGCGATCACTCCCCCGAACACCCCTAGCAGAATCACCACCATGGGAATGGGCAGGCCGCGCCCCATTAAGATCGGCTTAAGGAAATTATCGATCAAGGTGGCGGGAATCATCCAGAGGGTAAATAATAGGGCGATGGAATTGGGTAGTGTTACCCAAGCGTGAATGAGCGCCCCCAAGACAATCAAACTGGGGCCAATTTGGAGAATGCCCAAAATTAGGGTGAGGAGAGTTAATAAACCGGCCGCAGGCGTTCCCACCGCTACTAAACCGATGCCGATCAAAAGACTCTGGATAATGGCAACGCCAATAATACCGCGGCTAACATTGCGGACGGTGGAGGCGGTAAGACTGGCCAGCGCGATTCCTCGACCTGGGGCGATCTTTTCCGCTAACCGGTTCATCAGGTGAGTCAGATTTTTAGCCGAGAGGGTGAGTGCCGCCGCAATCAGAATCGAGACGATAAATTTCAGCACCGTCAGACCAGTACTGGTGGCCAGAGAAAGGGAGATTTTCCCCAGTTCTTTTAATTGCGGCTCGAAGCGTTGAAGAAATTGACCCGTGTTATCTGATGCCTGCTGCCAGAGACTGGCAATCCTTTCGCCGATCAGCGGCCAGGTGGCCACATCGGTGGGGGGAGGGGGAATCAGCACCGCACCAGTATCGATATATTCGGCGAGCGTTCGCAGATTACCCGCCAGAACCGCTGCAATGGCACTCACCGGACCGATAATAATCCCTAGAGAAAGTAGGGTGAGCAGAACTGTGGCCAGTTTCGCCCGGCCAGCGAGTAACTTTTTTAACCAGAGAAAGAGGGGATACCAAGCGATCGCTAGAATTGCTCCCCAGAGGATCATGGTTAGGAAGGGACGCAGCAGGGTGAACCCAGCAAATAACAACAGGCCGAGAAAAAACAGCCGGATGACGAGATCGATAATTTTAGCGTCATTTTTCATCAATAGCGATCGCCTTTTGGCTAGATGAGGACATTTCTGCAATTATGGCAGTTTTTCGTTATCAGTAGTGATTTGCTAGTAGTGGTGATCCGTCTTGCTTATCTCGTGGGGATTGTGTAAAGTGTTTCCTAATCAAAATAATTGCCCAATAAATCTTTAAAACTGATTCTTTTAGGTAAATCTCCTGACAAATATTTTTGGGGTCGGTGCAATGCTTGTTTTAAATAGTCTTGAGGGAGTAAAATCGACTAATTTAATCTGTTAACAAGGATGCTGGCAAATTTATTAGAAGTGCGGGGGGCAACCCGTCGATTTGGGGGATTAGTCGCTGTCGATGGAGTTTCCTTTCAGGTACAAAAAAACGAGATTTTTGGCTTAATTGGACCCAATGGGGCGGGAAAAACGACTTTATTTAATCTGATCACTGGTTTAATTCCCCTATCGAGTGGTGATTTAATTTATCAAGGGTACAGTCTGGCGAATTATCGTCCTCACCAGATCGCTCAGGCAGGAATTGCCCGTACTTTCCAGAATTTGCGCTTATTTGGTGAATTATCGGCTTTAGAAAATGTAGCGATCGCTGGTAACATTCACAATAGCTCCAATCTCTGGACGGGAATTTTGGGTTTACCGGTTTCGAGAAGGGAGGAGGAAAAAACCTACAAAAGAGCGGGGGAATTATTAGATTTAGTCGGATTAACCGACCAAAGCAATCGGAAAGCCTGTAATTTAGCCTATGGTGATCAAAGACGCTTGGAAATTGCCCGCGCTTTAGCTTTGCAACCCCAGTTATTACTCCTCGATGAACCGGCAGCCGGGATGAATCCCAGCGAAAAGGGGTCATTAAGTCAGCTAATTCGACAAATTCGTGATAATTTAGCTTTAACTGTCCTGTTAATCGAACATCATGTGCCTTTAGTGATGGGATTATGCGATCGCATTGCTGTGTTAGATTTCGGTAAGTTAATCGCTTTGGGAGATCCAGCCACAGTTAGGAGCAATCCCGCGGTGATTGAAGCTTATTTAGGGGATGAATAAGGATTTTAGATAATTGCTATTCAGGTTAATGGGAGATGACAATGATTATTTAATTACCAGAGATAGTCAAAAAAAGTCTCTAGTGCTTAAGGACAACCAGATATCATAGGCCCTCTTACGTTAAAATCGATATTTGATAATTTTCCCCTACGCTTGTTCTGCTAACGCTTGCTCTAGTGCCTGCTGTTCAGAAAGAGGGAGATATCCAAAGCGAATGACCGATGTTTCCTGACAAATGAGATAATCTGGATTAAGCTACCTTAACAGAGCCTCAGCTGCAGATGCGATTGCTTGTTTAATCTCTTCATCTGAAGGAGGTTGAGTCGTCTGGAAAAGATCAGATTGCATAAAGAGTCTAGGCCAATCAAAACGCTATGGTTTCTTTTATTTTAACACCAAAAAAGCGATCGCACTCTACAAACATAGCGAAATCGCCCCTAATTTAAGACTTCAATTGTTGCTCGATTTGCCAGTTTTCTATTAAACACTAACTAGCAAAGTCAAATACTGGCGTTTCAATTACCCGTTTTGGTCGCTTATTTTCCCAGATAATTTCCTGCAAGCGTTCGACAGTTTCTGGTGCAAAAAAACGCTCTCCCGTTTCTACACAGACTCTAGCGGGGACATTTTCTATAATAAAAAAATTGCCATTGATTTCAAGGGTATAGGTAACTTCTTGTTCAATTAAGATTTCTTGTCTAGAATTAGTTGACATCTGGTGTTCTCCTTGATTTAAAATCAATCCATAAATTTGGATCGGGTTCATATAGGGTAATAATTTTGAGCAAAGGGCGAGAGGGATAGCTACAATGAATGTGTAAGGCTCTATTAATTAGAGTAAATCCCAACAGTAAACAGCTTGCACCATACTTATCAGCCGGATAATCTTCAATAATTTCGCTTTGTTCCATCGCCTCCCGTAATTCTTGAACACTGATCTGACGCAGGATACTTTGATTGACAGCGTGTTGAGAAAATTCAAATTGGTTTTGTCTAACTTTTTGACGAATTTCCTCAATCATTGCTGTCATAGCCGCCTTTAATTTGAGCGTAAATATCCGTTGCTGTCATTTCGCCAAATAACTGATCTTTAATTTCTAAATAATTTAGAGGTTGGGATGCTGTTTCTCTTAGAAAGAAAGCCGCTTTAGCAATTCCCAATCTCTCTACGAGAGCTTTAACTCCCTCTTTTCTAATTTCCTCAATCTCAGGAATCGTTAAATCTGTTGGAACTTTCATAGTAATTTTTCTCAATTCAAGCGTTGAAAATAATGGCGACAAACTCCACAGGAGTTTTAACAGCAAGACTACCGCTGTATCTTTTAATCATTCGATCGTCGCAGGTAATGAAGTAGTCTGCTTCTATTGCTTCGGCACAAGCAATATGCAAAGCATCTACTCCTTTAATCTTAGCAGCGGTTTCGATTTGCTGTTACCTGGCTAAGATCTCTTCCGTAATCAGTTGAAAGTGCCTAGCTTGTTGCAGGACTAGCTCGACAAAAGTGCAGCGATCGCACTTTATCAATATAGCGCGATCACTTCTAATGTCAGTATTTCAGCTTAAGTTGTTTATTATCAGCAACAACAGGTAATTTACTCGCTATTTAAGGGCGGACTGCTAATAACTGGACTTGTACCGTTTCAGGAAGTTTTATTATGACAAAATGATTTTCTGGATACAAATAATCTTCGCCAGATTCATCAATCACTCGCAAACATCCCACCTCTTGCGCTTTAGCATCAGGTAACACTTGATAAAGTTTACAAACCTCTAAATCTCCGCCTTCTTCAGCGGTAATACAGATAGCAAATTCAATGTTAGATGCTGGTGTTTGCATAAATGTTTAGTCCAAAACTCGTTTAACTTTCATTTTTCGCCGACCAATACCATGAGACTCATACCAGTGTAGTTCAGCTTTGCGGATTTCTCCATTAGGAAATTGAACTAAGCTGACTCCTTTTAGCTTCCGCCATCGACGACCCCCAAACTGGGCTTTTAGCCTTCTGAGTTCACGAATAGAGAGGTTGACGGCGATAATCTCTATTTCGGTTAGTTCTCCAATCAACTCAAAGCCATTACCCATCTCATCATTCTAACAAAGATTAATAAAAATGTGGAATGTCCCAAAAAAAGCGATCGCACTATATTGATTAAGTGCGATCGCTGCTAATTTAAGGCTAGATTGACCAGTTTTTTATTTTAATTTGCGCTTCAAGACTGAACCCGCACCTAAAGCACCAAGAGTTAGTAAGCCCAGGACTGAAGCAGGTTCGGGAACCTTTTCTGGTCCAGGACCAGGTCCGCCTGGTACATCGTGGACAAGGTTATCAAATCCTATCCCTCCTGGATCGGTGTTATGAATAGAGATGCCAGCAATCTCCTTGATTCCACTCATCTGTTTGAAGCCATAAGAAGTATTGCTTAAGCCAGAGAGTATGATAGTGTCTATTAGAGAACCATTGCGCCGGAAGAAGTTCATAGTAGCTGAACCACCATCACCACCCACTAAATCAAAGCCAAATTCTGATTGGTCAAAATCAAACAGAACTGCAAAAGATCCCTCGCCAATTGCACCGAAGTCTGGAAATCCCAGTGGACCAAGGCCGGTGAGAACTTGAGAAGTAGTAAAGGTGAAAACATTGAGATTCTGATTGGCGGCACCAACTTGTAAAGCCAGCGGACCCGTCGGAGTACCTGACAAGATATCAGAGTTCCCGCTGAAGGAGAGTGACTGACCAACGAAGCGTTCAGCAAAGTCTGCCCCATTAGACTCGAAGATAGCATTGTAATTAGTCCCTGGAGCAGGACCTCCCAATACATCATCAAAGGTAATCAAACCTGTTCCTGTTACTGTACCAGGAGCTACTTGGATGATTGCTGCTTCTACCTTAGAAATGACCAAAGTACAAGCAGATATAGCTGCAAAAGCACCAACCATCGAAAATTTTTTCAGCACAGTTGAAGTCTTCATACTCAGAAACTTTCCTCAAAACAAATAAACAAACAAACGTTCTGACTGCCCTTTAAAGGAGAAAATATCGAATTAAGCGACATTGGCAAGGGAGAAAGATTGATTTTTCCAAAATTGTCAATCACTAAATTTTAAGCTAGTTCCTCAATGACAATACAGAGCCACAACGAAATCATACCCCCCCCCCGATTTTGTCAAGCCTAAACCAACAGAAATTAACAAAAATTTACAATTGTTGTTGCCCTTGAGAGTAGGGTAGTAAAAAATAAAAAATCTTTGGTTCTTCGTTACCTGTTATGGTTCGATAGGGTGGCATAAATCGACTAAATTCTTATCTGGCAAGAGACTTAATTGATTAGTTCGTTCTAGATCGAAAACAATTGACAAATATCGCAGCAATGTCTTTCTCTATAAGGGTTTCATCTCTTATAATCCCGTCCCTTGCATAACACAAACCGAAGAACCAAATCTTTTAACGGGTTGGTCTTGGATTTTAGAATCTCTATGTCTGTCGGGAATTGAGAAATTTAGTATGTAGCTATACACGATTAATTACACAATCTAACTACTAATCTTGTTAGCGCGTAACAACTCTCGACGCACCTCATAATCAGCAATTTCTGGAAGAATAACCCTAATAAGCTTTTACGCATTTAAGTTACATTAACAGCATTACCCTTATTTTTAAGTTTTCTACTCCATTTAATAATCAATCCCCCTTCATTTAAAAGCTGATTGACTACTTTTTCCAGTTCT
>NZ_SFBY01000348.1:0-7906 GCF_007095505.1 Microcystis sp. M_QC_C_20170808_M3Col | reverse complement strand
GAACGAAACCCCTTACTATCTGTTGTCAAGGTTCAGTTTTTAGCTTGGTTATCGCTTTTTCCATTGTAGCTTAAAGCCGTCCTAAAAGGACGGGGTTTTAACCCAAATTTTCGATAAATTTAGAGATAGAAGCCAGATTGAGGGTGTGTTAGTCAAAATTAACACACCATTAATTTTATTTTTAAGTCAGAACTGTCCCAATTATGGGATAGATGTCTTAATTTCTTGCATAATCATCAACCTAAAAAGATTTAATTGTGTTCAAAGATTCGGTAACGTGAGCTTTAAAATCTAACATAGAATCAAAAATATGTCTGACGATTCCCTCTTGATCAATGATATAGGTAACTCGTCCGGGGAGGACGAATAAGGTAGAGGGAACACCGAATAATTTCCGGACTCGGTTATCGCTATCACTTAAAAGGGTGAAGGGAAGATTATATTTTTGGGCAAATTGTTGATGAGATTGGGGACTATCGGCACTAATACCAATAACTTCCGCACCCGCATCGGTAAACACTTCGTAACTATCGCGGAAAGCGCAGGATTCTGCGGTACAACCCGGAGTGTCATCTTTGGGATAGAAATAAATTACCAGGGATTTTTTACCGATTAAATCGCTGACATTAACCGTTGTCCCTGTTTGGGAAGGGAGAGAAAAATTGGGAACTCGATCGCCTACTTTTATAGCTGCCATAAGATTAATTAATGAATAGATAATCGTGGATAGGGTGATACTTTAACATTCTAACCTTTTTTGGTCTTTTGTTTAGCCCGTTTAGCGGCAGCTTTGACCGCTTTTTCTGCTTCAATGCGTTTTTGTTCGGCTTTTTGTTTTTCTTCGTCTAGTTTTTCTAGATAATAGTGATAATCTCCTGCGTAGGCAATTAATTCGCCCTCCCGAATCTCGACAATTTTGTTAGCTACCTGGGAGATAAAATAACGATCATGGGAAACAATTAAAACCGTGCCTTCATAAACTTTTAAAGCCGATTCTAACATTTCCTTGGCGGGAATATCGAGGTGATTAGTCGGTTCATCGAGAATTAATAAGTTAGCGGGAGCAAGTAACATTTTGGCTAAGGCAAGACGCGCTTTTTCGCCACCACTCAAAGATTCTACTTTTTTTAATACCGTTTCCCCGCTGAATAAAAATCGCCCTAAAAGACTGCGAACTTCCACATCTTTCCAATCGGGAACTTCATCATGAATGGTATTTAAAACAGTTTTAGTTAGGTCTAAAGCTTCCGCTTGGTTCTGCTCAAAATAACTAGGAATAACGTTATGTTTACCGATTTCGATCGAGCCTTCTGTGGGGGGTTCTAACCCAACAATTAAACGTAAAAGCGTGGATTTTCCTGCACCATTTGGGCCTAAAAAAGCCACTCGATCGCCCCTTTCTATTTCCAGATTTGCTCCGAAAAAGAGAATTTTATCATCGTAAATGTGAACAAGATTTTTAATAGTTACCACTTCCCGACCACTACGCACTGCTGGAGGAAACTGGAATTTTAAGGTACGCACATCGGCGATTGGTGCTTCAATTTTTTCTACCTTTTCTAATTGTTTTTCCCGGCTTTTTGCTTGGGTACTGCGGGTGGCACTGGCACGGAACCGATCCACGAAAGCTTGCTGTTTTTCTAGTTCTTTTTGCTGACGTTCGTAGGCACTTAACTGAGCAGATTGTTGTTCGTATTTTTGCTGTAGGTAGGCAGAATAATTACCTAAATAAGTGGTAGAAACTCCCCTTTCCGTTTCGACAATTTTGGTACAGAGACGATCAAGAAATTCCCGGTCGTGGGAAACTATGACCATGGGAGTAGTTAAATCCTTGAGGAATTTTTCTAACCATTCAATGGTTTCTAAGTCTAAATGGTTAGTCGGTTCATCGAGGAGTAAAATATCGGGAGTTTGCAGGAGAATTTTGCCTAAACTCATCCGCATTTGCCAACCACCACTAAAGGAACTTACCAAGCGATCGCCGTCATCAATAGTAAAGCCCATTTCTGGTAAAATTTTCTCGATGCGCGCTTCTAATCCGTAACCATCTAACGCTTCAAATTGTCTTTGTAAGCGATCCAATTGATGAATTAAGCGATCTAATTCTTCGGGATCAGCTTTTTCCATGCGCTGGGGAATTTCTATTAGTTGATGGTGGACTTGATTCGCTTCTTGAAACACCGTCCAAAATTCCTCCCGTACCGTCCGACGGGGATCCACTTCAAATTCTTGGGTAAGATAGCCGATATGGAGACTGGTAGGACGGATGATCTCCCCGGCGGTGGGTTCCACTTCCCCCATAATAATTTTCAGCTGGGTGGATTTTCCGGCCCCATTGACTCCCACCAAACCGATGCGATCGCCAGTTTTTACTTCCCAAGTGACATCTTTTAACACTTCTCCCGTCGGGTAAATCTTACTAATTCTCTCTAGTCGTAGCATCGCTGATTTTTCTCCAGTCCTAGGCAGTTGAGGCAGTCCGCCTCTATTGTAACATTTAGTTAAGCTTTATCTGGTCTTTGTCAAGTTTTCTCGATTGAGCCACCTGACACTATTTTTTATCTGAAAGAGATAATAATGCTTAATCCCTACCCCATAAAAAAAGAAACGGCTAGTTTAATCACCAGAGATGGAATTAGTTTAGCTGCCGATATTTATCGTCCCGATAGTAGGGAATCTTTGCCCATTTTACTAATGCGACAACCCTACGGAAAAACGATCGCTTCTACGGTGGTTTATGCCCATCCTAGCTGGTATGCACGTCAGGGTTATATTGTGGTAATTCAGGATGTCCGGGGACGGGGAAACTCGACGGGAAATTTTAATTTATTTGCCCATGAAATTAGCGACGGATTAGAAACTATTGAATGGGTTTTAACTATTCCTAATAATACGGGTGTGGTGGGAATGTATGGTTTTTCCTATCAGGGAATGACCCAATTATACGCCGCTACTAATGGTCATGCTGCTTTAAAAACTATTTGCCCAGGGATGATCGCTCACGATTTATATCGAGATTGGGGCTATGAAAATGAAGCATTTAATTTCCAATATAATCTCGCTTGGGCAATACAATTAGCAGCGGAAACAGCTAGATTAAAAGGAGACGAAACTGCCTATCAAAAACTCTGGGTAGCTTCCCGAAATTTACCCCTTTTTGATCCTATTGCTGCCTCTCCCCAAATTCTGCAAGATTTAGCTGCTGATTCTTTTTATCACGATTGGATTACTCGTTATCTTCCCGATGACTATTGGCAAAATTTATCCCCGCAAAACCTTTTAAAAAATATCGATTTACCGATGTTACATATCGGGGGTTGGTTCGATCCTCATCTCCGGGGAACTTTGGGTTTATACCAAGAAATGCAAGCGCGTTCTATCTATCCCCAACAGCTAATTATTGGTGCTTGGACTCATCTACCCTGGGGTAGAAAAGTAGGAGAGATAGATTATGGTCAAGAGGCAATTAGTCCCGTGGATAAAATGCAGCTGCAATGGTTTGATTATTTCTTAAAAGGTCAGGAAACGGAGTTATTAAAAAATCCTCCTATGTATCTATTTCAAATGGGGTCTAATCAATGGCGATATCTGGAGAAGTTTCCCAGAGAAAATCAGCAAATTTATTATCTTGCTAGTCAAGGTTTAGCCAATCTGCGCGAGGATGAGGGGAAATTAAGCGCGATTTTGTTAGAACCTGCGATCGAGGATACCATCGTTCACGATCCTTGGCGACCGGTCCCATCTTTAGGAGGTCATAGCGCCCTACCGGGGGGAATATTCGACCGCACCATGCTAGACTGTCGCAGTGATGTGATTACCTACACTTCTCCCCCCCTAGAGAAAGATTTAACGATTTTGGGTAGTCCCCGTCTGGATTGTTATTGTCAAGCAGATGCGGTTAGTTTCGATATCTGTGCGGTGGTTTCTCAAGTTACCCCCGATGGTCGAGTTTTTAATATCACTCAGGGTTATAAACGGGTAAATAATCCCGAATCGCCCCTAAATATTGCTATGCAGGCCACTTTTATCACTATTCCTCAAGGTCATAGCTTGCGTTTAAGTCTGAGTGCCTCTTGCTTTCCCGCACATCCCGTCAATGCGGGGACCGGCAGCTATCCCCACCAGAGTCGAGCGATCGATTTTTCTACTATCACAATTAAGGTTTTTTGTCAAGGAAATTTTCCCGCAAAATTGCTATTACCTTTAGTCGGGGAAAGCTAAACCGCTGCGGGGATCGCGAATGTATAAACCTAACACCAGCGAGGAGATAACCGTATCCCAGACGGGGGTGAATTTTTCCGCATCATCGACCCAATAATCCATAGTAATTAAACATTGAACCCCGGAACCAATGCCCACGGCAATGCGCGAATAAGCTGGCCGATTTTCTTGGGGGTCGATGAATTGAATTTGCACCCAAACAATGCGTACGGTTTGGCGTTTTTCTTGGATAACTTCGCCGATTTCGTGAGGATTGCGGCTATCTTCACGAGCTAATTTTTTGACCATTCCTTTCAGGGGTAATTCTTTCCAATCTCCGGGGGGAAGTAGATTATAGGAAACCTCTAAACGACAATCATCATCGGGGGGTTTTCTATCTAAAAAACGAAAGGAATTATCATCGGGTTCAAAATGCCAATTTTGCGGAACTTCAAAGCGAACTGCACCGCGACCAGCTACAAAAATACTGTTACCCGGACTAGATTTCCAGTTATGATCTGGATTTAAATCGAGGGTTTCTTTGATCCATTGCAGATTGTGTTTTTTGGATTTAGCCATAGGTATAATCCTGCGATAATAATCGGACTATAGCTGTCATTATACAGGCTTTTTCCTAAGAATTAACCAAAGCTTCTGTCTTCACCCTTAAGATAACTGCTGTATAATTTTTAGAAATCCCACAGCACGGGATTATCATCCAAGAAATCAGTTACCTGTTTACCAATATTATCAATTAATTTTAGGTCTTCCGGGGTTAAATTAATTGTCATTGCTTGAGCGTTATTAACTGCTTGAGCAGCATTTCTTACCCCAGCAATTGCATTAGTTTGGGGTTGCTTAATTAACCAAGCAAGAGATAATTGAGCTAGGGAACAATTATAGCGGTCAGCAATCGGTTCTAATTGATTTAAAGCCGCTTGTACCCTCGGAAAGTTTTCGCCATGAAAGAGTTTATTTTTAATTCTATGGTCTTCCGCTGCCAACTGATAACCGGTTCTAAATTTTCCTGTTAATAAACCTTGGGCAAGGGGAGAATAGGCCAGAATAGAAATATTATTCTCTATACAATAGGGCATAATTTCCTTTTCTACCGAGCGCCAAAACAGAGAATAGGGAGGTTGAATACTCTCAATTCTGCCGTATTGACTAGCTTCTTCCAGTTGAGAGCGGGAGAAATTGGAAACCCCTATAGCTCGAATTTTTCCCTGTGCTTTCAGATAATTAAGAGCGGCCATAGTTTCAGAAATAGGCACTATTTCCGTGTTCCATGAGCCACTAGGCCAATGAATTTGATAAAGATCGATATAATCAGTTTGGAGGTTTTTTAAAGAGCGATGGCAAGCTGCGATAACTTGCTCATATTTGAGGTGATTAGCAAAAACTTTTGTGGCATAAATTACCTGTTCTCGCACATCGGCTAAAGCTTGAGCGACAATCAATTCTGAGTGACCTTCCCCGTAGATTTCGGCTGTATCTACAGTGGTAATTCCTGCCTCAAAAGCGGCACGAATTGCTTTAATACTTTCCTCATCTTCAATACCTGCCCACATCTTTTTTCCTGCTTGCCAAGTACCCACGAGAAGGGGAGTAATTTCTATATTAGTCTGACCGAGATAGCGTTTTTGCATAACAGTTTTTTGATAGGTTAAGTATGCTTAGGGTTTCAGTCGGGTTTAGGGCTGAAAATCCCAGCTGAAGAGGACTAAGGTGACAAGGATAAAAACTTTTACCGGTAGGGGTGTAAAGAACAAACTTAACAAGCCACAAAAAAGACCTAATAAGCGGGTACTGAGGCTAATTATTTCGCCTTGAACATTATAGCTGATCGACAGGGCGATTAGGGCTAGAGTAAGGAGAAAAATCATAGTTTTCTTTCCTGAGTCTATTGAGCAGAAAAGCCGTGACTGCTCACGACTTTTTGCCGTTTCTATATCTATTATTAGCTCGATTACTTAGCTAATGACATCGGGGTAAGGTAAACTTTTTTAACGGAAAAGATTAAAAAATCCGTTGAAGAGGCCTGTCAGACCAGTAAAGGGACTTAAAACCGTGCCGAGGGTGTCGGTAGCAGAGGCCAGACCGCTACGATGAACCACAACCACATCATTATTGCGGAGAATCGGGTTAGTTTTCTCGTTGATACCCTGGGAAAAATCGATGTTAATTGAGGTTTTGGTGACAGTCCCGTTAGGATTGAGACGAATTAATTCCACTGTGGACTGATTGGCCCGACGCTTATCAAAGTCTCCTGCGGTTAAAATTGCCTGATTGAGAGGGGTATTGGGAGGAACTTCAATTGTCCCCGGTTTGGCCACTTCCCCGACCACTTTCACGTTAATGGTTTTAGGGGCAAAACTGGCCGATGCTAGGGTTTCCGATTCTTTGGCCGAGATTTCAGTAGCAGTGGGGATAATCACCGTATCCCCTTCTTGAAGAAAGATATCGCCGGTCATATCACCTTTATCGAGCAAACTCCAGAGATCTACGGGGATTTTCTGCTGGGAACCGTCACGAGTATAACGCAGCACTTGTACCTGTCGGATATCAGCGAGAGGTTTGATGCCTCCCGCTTGTTGGATAGCTTGGGTTAGTCGGGCCGGTTTCCTGGTGCCGCCGCGATCTTGGTCATTATTGTTGTTATTGTTATTGTTGGGAGTGGGGACAATGCGATGGGACCCCGGACGATAAACTTCTCCCACCACAGTAACATTAATTTCTCGATCGCTATCTAGTCCAAAATTGGCATCGGCTAATTGATTGACTTCCCCGACGCTAAGGGTTGTTTTGGTGGGAATAACGATGCTATCACCATCTCTGAGGCTAATATCTTGGGTTTTATCGCCTTTTTGGATTAATTGCCAGAGATTCGCTTGAATTAGCTGTTCTTGTCCCTTGAGGTTGCGTCGGATTTGAACTTGACCAATATCGGCCACCGTAGTCACTCCCCCCGCTTGCCGGATTATTTCGGTCAATAGGGGCGTTTTTTGGCTTTGTTCGGGGTTAATTGTGTAAGTACCCGGACGATTAACTTCCCCCGCGATGGCGATTTGCAGAGGTCGCGGGGTGAGAATGCTAACAGTAACCACGGGACGTTTGAGATAGGTGCTGTAACGTTTAGCGAGGGTTTGGCCGGCTTCGGTGACGGTCATTCCTTCCACTTTGACGCTACCAATTAGAGGTAAAGTCAGGGTTCCATCGGCTAAAACGAGGAAATCGCCGCTTAAATCCGCGACTTGGTAGAGGGTGACGCGCACTTTATCCCCTTCTCCTAGGGTGTACTCTTTGCTTTCTGCGGGGATAGGAGCAATCGCTTCTTTAGCGGGTGCAGGACTACTCGCAGGAGTGGCTTGGACTGGGCGGGCTTCTAAGGAAGTTAGGGGGGCAATAGTGCCGATAATTAATAGATAACGTAGTGATTTACTGATTAAATCCTGTAATTGGCTGCTATTTAACATGATCAATAGGATTAATTTTATCGTTGACATTGGCGATCAGTGTAACACAAATAGTCGATCGCCTAGGGAAAACCCCTGTAATATCGCATCTATCGAGAGTTACCGCTAACTTTGACATACTCCCACCGTCAAGCTACGCTGTGACGGGGGATTCTTGACCCATCGCTGTTAGAAATTCCTTGTTCAACGAGACAGCTTAGATTCTCAATGTCTCCATTAAGAATCCAGAG
>NZ_SFBY01000347.1:0-2990 GCF_007095505.1 Microcystis sp. M_QC_C_20170808_M3Col | reverse complement strand
TAAGACCAGAACAGAGTAAATCTGTTAAGGCAGGTGCGAAAAATCCTTCGGGAAAGAAGCAGAAACTCAAATCGTGAGGTTTGGGAATCACCGTCCGTTTACGGCGGTGAGGATGTCAACCTCAATTTCTGAATTCCTCACAGATGTTGGATTGAGGAGCAAGGAACCAGTAGTCTCCGAGTCAGGGGAATTAAGAGTGAACAGTAATCAATCTATCTCCCTCAGAGGCTATAGTAACTATAATCACCCCTTCAGACCCCAAAATCCTTACAATGGAGGTTTAGGGCTGATGATTTTGACTACTCATTTCTGTGTGATCGTCAGTCTTAGGAGCGTTAAATACGATGAATAGTCTGCCAAGTTCGGTCGAACGGGAAAATTTAGGGCAAATTTTGTTAGAAAATCTACAAGATATTACCGATAAACTTGCTCAAATTGCCAACGATTCCGATCAGATAATACTGGATAATTTACTACAGGAAACTAAGATTTTACTCGATCGAGTTAAGGATAACTCTAAAACTTATCAAGCAAGAGCCGATATATTTGGGCGAATTAATCAACTCTGGTTTCAGGTATGGAAACAGTATAGAGATGAGGATTCAGCACTGGAATTAATCCGATATATAGACCAATTTACTAATCAAATTACTGCCTATAATCAATTATTTATCGGCCTTGCTCAGATCAATGAGGGAAAGACTGGTGAGGAAAAAGCCGATTTAATCAGAGTGGTGGAAGGTTCACGCATTCTCTCAGAAACGATAGATGTGTTTATTGATATGTTTGCCGATTCAGAACTAGAGCAAATTAACAAGTTTGCTCAGAATGCTCTCTCGGTTTCTAGTCGTACTATAACCGAATATTTCCAAGATACTGACAAATCTTTAGTCACCCAACTGAGAGCTTATAGTAGTTTAATAATTTTCAGAATTCAAGAGCGATTTAATCCTAAGAATGTATCCTCAGAAACTACTTCTCATTCCCTAACAGATAATTTCAATGATCTTGATGCCTCTAGACAAAATTTAACAGGTTTGGTCGATTTGGAAACTGAAAAATCTTCGTCTGAAAACTGGTTAGATAATCTTTCTGGATCAATTTCTGATCAGGAGGCTTTTCAGAAAGCATTAGAATATGGTCGTGTTTTTCGTCAGAATGTATCCTCAGAAACTACCTCTCATTCCCTAACAGATGATTTAAGCGATCTTGATCCTTGGACAAGAGACTTAGTGGGGGTTGTCGATTTAGGCTCAGAAGACCCAAAAGAATCGTATATTGATTATTTAGTGGAGAAGTATCGGTGAAACGAGTCTTATTCGATAGTGATGTATTGCTAGATGTTTTGGGTAAGCGTGAACCACATTTTCAAGCATCTGTACAAGCATTAAATACAGTTAAGACAGGTAAAACTCAAGGATATATTTCTGGTCATGCCGTCACTAATATTTATTATATTTTGTCAAGAGAAAACGGAAGAGAATTCTCAAGAAAATTGGTGATAAGTCTTCTAGAGAATTTGCAAGTTGCTAGGGTGACAGATGCAATAATTAGGCAAGCATTGACAAGTCCGATGAAAGATTTTGAAGATGCCGTTACCAGTGCCGTTGCTGAATCGGAAAAGCTAGAAATAATCATAACGCGAAACCTAAGAGATTTTGCTGTTTCCCCTGTTCCCGCAATGCTACCAGCAGATTTTTTATTGACCCTTTAACTAATGCTTCGGTAAACGTAAACCATCCGATCGCATGGGAATTAAAATCTGAGTTAAACTGCGTAATTGTTCGGCCGTTCCCATACAAATTAACAGATCCCCGGCCATTAATTCCGTATCGCCAGTCGGTCCCCCTATTAGCGTACCATCAGCCCGACGTATAGCCAAAACTAACGCCCCCGATCGATATCTTAAATGTGCTTGACTAAGACTTAAACCGACACAGGGACAAGTCCTCGGATCGATTAAAAATTCTTCCATATAAAACGATCGATCGGTTCCGGTTAAAATCCCATCAACAAAATCCATCACCTGGGGTCGTAGGGCTGCGGCCGCTAATCTTCTACCGCCGGTAATATAGGGAGATACCACCGCATCGGCCCCGGCCCGTTGTAATTTTTGTACTGCTTCCTCGGTACTGGCCCTAGCAATGGCGCGGATTTTCGGATTAAGAGTTTTAGCAGACAAAACTGTATATAAATTCTCCGCATCGGAAGTTAAAGCGGCCACAATACAAATAGCGCGTTCAATTCCTGCCATTTGTAAAGATTTATCTAAGGTGGCATCTCCTTGAACAACAATATAATTTAATTCTTTGGCCCGATTTACCTGTAGGGGGTCTGTATCAATGACTACAAAAGGAATATTTTCGGCGTGAAATTCGATCGCCACCTGTCTGCCTGTGCGACCCAAACCACAGATGATATAGTGTTCCGATAGTCGATCGATCACGCGTTTCTCCTGTCTCTGTTTGAGTCCCTCTTGAAAATAGCCTTGAATTAAAGCTTCGGTCAAGCGATTAACAATATAACCGATCGTGATTACTCCCATCACGATCAAAACCATTGTAAACAGTCGTCCCCGTTCACCTAGGGGATTAATTTCGCCAAAACCGACGGTAGCGAGGGTACTAATCGTCATATAGGCCGAATCTAGCCAACTCCAACCCTCGATCAGATGATACCAAAGCGTACCCAGCAAAAATACCACAATCAGGGCAAAAATTCCCCCGATTAATTCCTGACGCAGCCGACGATATTTATCTTCACTGATAGACAAGCAAAATTCACCCCTAAGACTGTCTAGTAAATTACAATAAAATCAGTTTTTAATCTAAATAACCCGTCCTTCTCAGACGGATTTGATTATAATTTCCCCTATCTCAAGGTCGCGAGAGGACTCCCGTTAGAGCCGCCCTTGCTTAAAGGGAGATGAATCGCGACCAAAATGAAACTAACGCGGTAGCGTTTCCACTTTCGAGGGATTTCGCTAGAAT
>NZ_SFBY01000346.1:0-7163 GCF_007095505.1 Microcystis sp. M_QC_C_20170808_M3Col | reverse complement strand
ACTTAAACTAATAAAACGAAGAGGCTATGGCTTTAGAAACTTTCGGAATTTTTGGGTTAGAAGTATGTTATCTTGGCATCTTGTCTGTTGATTTAGCATAAAGAGTAACGAAGAGCCATAATCACCAGAAATAACTAACAAGCTATCAAGAGCGGTGGCGTATTCCTGACCAGATTTGGCAAACTTCTGATATTCTTCAAGGGAAGCTCCACAGGCAACTAAAATAGTTCCTATGATGGTTATAATTGATGTTCTTATCACTACGCTAGTTTTCCATGAAGAGCCTCCTTAATGAATTAAAAGAATAATCTTGATCTTGTATTTGCTGCTAAGGATAAACAGGATTACGCCTATACCAATCAACGTAGGTTAAACTTTTTGGAGAAATATTTTGCATAAATTTTTACAAGTTTTGACGCTCATTTATGTTAGTTCCTCCAAGACCCGATAGTTCATTCTATTGACCTAACGTCAAGGCAAAAGGTTTTGGGATCAAAGATTGGTTAGTTAGGGAAATAATTGGGGAACACTTTAATTCATTCAATAGTAACTATAGATAAGCAAAAAATACTTAAATGTAACAAAAAAACACATAAGTGGGGAGATCTAATTAAATATCAGACTTATTGAGGTTGAATTAAGCTACTAAACCCACAAGCAGCATAGGTAATCAACTGGACTAACCTATATTACCAATCATTAAGCCGATTGACAGCCTTTCTCATCCAGATGAAGTGTAACCTATTTGTACCTCACCATTAAGATAACTGCTATAAAAACGCGGATATCACTGCCAATAGAGTTCGGTTTTACCGTTATGGGATGAGCATTAACGGGGGTAATATTCTAGGTAAGGAATTTGTATCTAGTCAGTGATGAAGACGATGTTAGAGGGGTCTTTACCGAAATTAAGCGATATTTTCCCGCCGACTGACCATCAGGAACGGGAAACTTTCACCCCCAATGCTTTTTATCCTAATTTATCAGAATGGCTCAAGCGATCGCAACTGAAAGCGGAAAGTGAATGGTTCGCAGCGATCGCATCTTTAGAAAATATCTTATTACAAAACCAAAATAATGCTGCCGCCGGTCGGGGTTTAATTCTCTCCGGTCCGACGGCTTTAGTCAGAGAAAGCAAGGCTTTAACGGGTTTTAAATTCGGTGTTTTTACCGTTAAAGCTTTAAAACATTTACAATGGCCGGGTTTGCAATTGCCTTCTCAGGAAAAATCCGCCGCCGATATTTCCCCGACGGAGATCCATGAATTGCCGCTCTTGCCAACGGATCCGATTGCTAATGAAAGATTTTGTCTGGTTTTTAGCGAAAGTTTCTCTCTTTTGCTGGTTTTAGGCGAAGATCAGTGGGGTTTGTCCTCTTTTCAATTTTCCTTTGATCCCGTCCTCACTCAGCAAGCTTGGCAGCAGTTGCGGCAAAGATTAGTGAATCTGCGTTATCCGCAAATCGGGACTTTAGAAGCAATTATCGAAGCTAATGGCAGTCCCTCGCCGGATTATCGTCTAGTTAGCCAATTTAGTCGCCAATTACTGCAAAATTTACCCGACCAGTCTAATTTAGACCTGAAAAAAACGAAATCGTCTATCAATACCGAAATCACTCCCCCAGAGGAAGATAATTCTCATTTAGAATCGGGTTGTGATTTGGAATTATTGCGCGCTTTAACCCACGAAATTCGCACCCCTTTAACCACCATTCGCACCATTACCCGATTATTACTAAAACGGGCAAAAGTAACGGAAGATGTGCAGAAATATTTGGAAACAATCGATTTAGAATGTAGTGAACAAATTCAGCGCATGGAATTAATTTTCCGAGCCGCAGAATTGGGTATTAATCCTCTGGGAGATAAACCAATTCAATTAATTCCAATTGCTCTAGAAAAGGTCTTTCAAGATAGTATTCCTCGGTGGCAAAAACAGGCTAAACGGCGCAATGTCAATTTAGAAGTTAATGTACCGAAAAAATTGCCTTCGGTAATTAGCGACCCGAATTTATTGGATCAAATGTTAAATGGAGTCGTGGAAAAATGTACTCGCAGTATGGCTAGTGGTGGCCTGTTGCAAGTAGATATATCAATGGCAGGAAATCAATTAAAAATGCAGTTCCAAACTCAGGTAAAATCGCCTAATCCTACCCTCAAAGCTTTAGGAAAAGTCTTAATGTTTCAACCAGAAACGGGTAGTTTAAGTCTGAATATGAAGGTGACTAAAAACCTTTTTCAAGCTTTGGGAGGTAAATTTATTGTGCGTGAAAAACCCGAAGAAGGTGAGATTTTAACCATTTTCTTGCCTCTAGGACGCAGTAAATAAGTTGAGATTATTCTGAATTTTTCATCTTGGAAAATAGGCAAACTTGCCAAGAGAATGCTATACTAGGGCAAACATTATTGATAGTTGCCATGGAAAAAACTGTTTTAATTTTAGGTGGCACTGGTCGCATTGGTCAAAGTGTCGCCCTAGATATTATTAATCATACTTCAGCTAAAATTATTATCACCGGACGAAAGGAAAAAGCAATTAAATTACTGCCAAGAATGCAGTTTTTGGCTTTAGATTTAGAAGAAATAGACAAGCTTAGACAGGCAATTAAAAATAGTGATTTAGTCATTCATTGTGCTGGTCCCTTTCATTATCGCGATGGCAGGGTAGTAAAAATTTGCATCGAAGAAAAAGTCAATTATATTGATGTTAGTGATCATCGTTCTTTTTATCAAAAGTTAATCCCCTATCGAGAATTGGCAATAAAAGCGGGAATAACTGCCGTGGTTAATACGGGAATTTTTCCCGGTATTTCTAATAGTATAGTGCGAGAGGGAGTGGAACAGTTAGATAGGGTAGAAACAATCCGTTTAAATTATGCCGTAGCGGGTTCAGGAGGTGCGGGATTAACTGTGATGCGGACAACTTTTCTCGGCTTAAAAAAGCCTTTTTTAGCCTGGATTGAGGGACAATGGCAAGAGATTAAACCCTATACTGCTAGAGAAGTAATTGACTTTCCCGCTCCTTTAGGTAAAACTGGTGTTTATTGGTTTGATATGCCAGAAACCTATACTTTTGCTGAATCTTTTCAAGTGCAAAATGTGATCACAAAATTTGGTTCTATTCCCGATTTTTATAATCATTTAACTTGGATTACTGCCCATATTTTTCCCGATGCTTGGGTAGAAAGCTCTCGGGGAATTGAATTTTTTTCCCAAGTTAGTTATCGCATGACAGAAGTAACCGATAAATTTTCGGGAATTGGGGTAGCAATGTTAGCAAAAGTGGCAGGATGGCAAGGGCAGCAAAACGCAGTTTATCAAGCAACTATGGTCCACGAAAACACTGCCCAAGCAGCGGGTTGGGGAACTGGGAGCGTGGCAGAATTAATCTTAGCGGCAAAAATCCAAAAACCCGGGATTTATCCCGTGGAACAGGTGTTATCCACAGAACTATTCCATGCTACGATGAAAAAAAGAGGTATTAAACTCGATCGCTCCTGTGAAATTGTGGCTTAGAAGATGAAAAAAATCTGGCGTTACTTAGGGCTGTTTTGTTTAGTTTTGTTACTGACTTTATCCCCCATCTTGATGATAGCAGCCCAGAATAATCCTGCTAAACAAGGACAGGAAACACCCCTGGAAACTTTGGGAGAAGTTTTTCCCGTAATGCTTGATAATCAAGAACTTTTTACTATTCGGCAAGGAATAGGTTCTTTTTCAGCGCAAGAAAGAGCGAAATCGATTACAGCCAGAATTGAAAAAATTGCCGATGACGATGGCCTTTCTCCTGAAGATTTAACCATAAAAATCGATCCTGAAGACAAAAACCCTTCGATTATTTTGGGAGATACGGTTATTGCTACTATTACTTCTAAAGATGCCAAATTACACGCGGTAAGTCAAGATGTATTGGCCGAACGAGCTTTAGCAAAGATTAAAGCGGCCATTGTCCGTTATCGTCAAGAACGTCAACCGGATAACCTCTTAAAAGATGCAGTTTTGACAGTAAGTGCTACCCTGTCCACGGTCTTAATTTTCTGGACGATGATTTTTATATCTTTGCGGGTTTTTCCCCAGATTCAGAGATTAATCACCTCCCTAGTTCCTGGGGTCGTATTCCAAAATTTTGAGATTATTAGTTCCCAGACAATAGGATTTTTTTCCCTAAGAGTTTTGCAATTTATCCGAACTCTAATTATTTTAACTATTCTCTATTTTTATTTAACTTTTGTCCTTCGTCTTTTTCCCTGGACTAGAAAATTTGGTGATGGTTTTTTGCAATACTTTTTCCGTGCTTTGGAAGTTTTTTCCCAAGAGATAGCAAAATATTTACCCAATATTTTTATTATACTGCTAATTATTTTTATAACTCACTATCTGTTGAGAGCAATTAAACCATTTTTCACGGCATTGTCAAGAGGAACTTTAGTAATTCATGGTTTCTATCCCGATTGGGCAAACCCAACCTATAATTTACTGTCACTGCTGATAATTGCCTTAGCTATAGTCATCGCTTTTCCCTATCTACCCGGATTTAATTCTCCTGCTTTTCAGGGGGTGTCGGTATTTTTAGGGGTGCTATTTTCCTTGGGTTCTACCTCTGCTATCGCTAACGTGGTGGGAGGAATTATCCTCATCTATACTCGCTCTTTTCAACTAGGAGATAAAATTTCTATTGGTGATGTTATTGGAGACGTGATTGAAAAAGGATTATTAGTCACCCGCATTCGCACACCAGCTAATAGAATTATCACGATTCCTAATTCATCGCTGTTAAACACCAATGTGATTAACTTTAGCGTTTCTCAAAGGGAATTCGAACAGCCTTTAATTTTGCAAACCACAGTCACTCTCGGTTATGATTTACCTTGGCGTAAGGTTCACGAAACCCTGAAAGAAGCAGCCTTAGCCACTAAATTTATTGTCTCAGAACCTGCTCCTTTTGTCTTGCAAACCAGTCTCGATGATTTTTATGTCAGCTATCAGCTAAATTCCTACACCGACCATCCTAGCAAAATGGTGTATATTTATTCTGAATTACATCAAAATATTCAGGATAAATGTAACGAAGTCGGTATCGAAATTATGTCTCCTCACTACAAGGCTCTCCGGGATGGCAATCACAGCACTATTCCTGAAAATTATCTGCCGGAAGATTATCAAAGTCCTGCTTTTGGTATTCAGTCAAATCCTCAGAAGTAATAATTTTCCTAATAGCTTCGATCGCTTTTGTCAAGCCCTTTTGAGTTATTGTTGATAATTCTTCACCAAATTCACAATTAATAGCAGGAATAAATATTCCCCAGGCCCTGGGAGTTTGTTGATAAATTGCTTGAGTTAATGCTAATAAAGAAGCGGGACTTTCTGCATGACCTAAATTATTCCATTCGGTAACTGCCGCTAATTTTTCTATCTGAATATCAGTTTGATTAGATAATACCGCATCAACAAAAATAACTAGGGAAGCATCAGCTATATCGGCTGCTAATTCAGGAGTCAATTGATGGGTAGCGATGACTTGCACATTAGGCCAATTCTCTTCGGCGATAATTTCGGCTATTCTCACTCCCACTCCGTCATCATTTCTTAAAGTATTACCGTAACCGATGATCAGTATTTTAAAATTATTCATGGTTAAATAGAGGAGACAGGAGTGGGAAACTTGACAGTAAGTAACTTTTACCTAATCAGCTTAATTTGGTTCGGGATTTACGGCTCTACCGAACCTGCCATGTAAAACTATCAACAACTCATGCTTGTAAAGCTTGTATACTAAAGCTTTGAGTTTTTGTTAGATTGATATTTATCAACTTTAGAGCATTGCTGGGCAGAGAGGGAGCTTGAGGAATTTTCTACAGTGTAAGTTCGGAAGAACCGGATTTACTTTGTTGCCATGAAAGACGCTGTAAGCGGGAAAAATTAGTTTAAATACTAAGTAGGTGGGTGGAATTAAATATAAGATGAACGTAGGTTGGGTTGAAGCATGAAACCCAACGCCCGCTCATGTTACGAAGTGCGCTAACCCATCCTACAAATAATTGTGCCTCCCTACTTATAAAAATCTTCGAGATGTTGTTTTAGTTGACGAATTGCCATACTACTATTGCGATTGTCGGCAATTTCTCCACAGAAAGAAACTAGATTTTGTAGGTTAAAGTTAGGAAAATATTGACTTTGATGGCGAGGGATATACTCTTGATTCTCTAGCCAATAAATATAGAGATTTTTCTGACGATACAACCAAATTTCAGGCACTTGATAAGGCAGATAGTCATCCACATTCGAGTAACTGGTGACATCAATTTCTAATACTAAATCGGGAGGAGGATCATTTACCCAGTCAATTCTGGCTTTCCCTGCTATAGCCGGCCAATGGTCAATATAAAAACTATAATCTGGTTCAATACCACTTGTTTCTGGTAATTCCATGGTTACGGGAGTAAAAGCCTCGTACTCACGCCCCAGATAATCCAATAAGGTGATGATAATATTAGCAATTAAATGGGCATCACGTCCATGCTTGGGAAGTGGAGACATAAGCAAGACTTCTCCATTGTGATATTTGATTTTAGGCCGAGAATTGTCACCCCTTTGCCGAGACAAAGTTTGATAATCTAGCCAAGTGGCAGGTAATCTCACTAAGGACCCCGCCGGTAGCTCGATTTTATCTAGTGAAACTAAAGCAAACATGGTGCAAGGTTTAAGGTAAATAAGGAACTCAAGGATTTAGCATTTATCTTAATGATGAGGTACAAAGTTTTCCTTGTGGGGAGTCGGTGGTCGATACCAAATTAGGTTATACTTCATCTTGATCAGAAACGCTGTAAAATAAGTATAGGATATCTTCGATGCTCTCGATACCCAGCTTAACCTAATAGATAAATTAACTGAGTCTGGTAATATGCTATCGACTAAGACAGTTTCCCCCCATATTATTCCCCCTCTCGAAAATGGTGATAGATTAACCCTTCCCAAATTCGAGCGCCGTTATCAGGCAATGACAAGGGTAAAAAAAGCTGAATTAATTCAAGGAGTTGTTTATATGACAGCTGCGGTGAGAGCCAAAAACCACGGTAAACCCCACGCTAATATTATCGGTTGGTTAACTGCCTACGAAGTGGCGACACCGGGGGTAGAAACACTGGATAATACTACTGTGCGACTG
>NZ_SFBY01000345.1:0-7554 GCF_007095505.1 Microcystis sp. M_QC_C_20170808_M3Col | reverse complement strand
TCAGGGAAAAAGTCCCGGAATTTTCCCCCCAATCACTCCAAGGGTCGGCACTTTTTGAGGTCAAAAAAGTCTAAAAACCTTGTTGGATAAGGTTTTTAGATTTATTCAGCAAACCCTAGATAGTCAACAGCTTATCGAACCCATTTTTCCCTATTCTAAGCGCACAATCTCTCCACCTCTGGCTAGAGATAATTCTGCTGCCTGGAGGATTTTGACTAATTGCGTCGCTACCGATCCCGAAGACACAGGAGAATCGACACCCGTAGCCACTGACTCTAAAAAATGTTCGCACAATGCTTTCAGGGGTTCACCATCGGCAATAGGGATAGATTCCGTCTCTTGTCTCCGGGGAATAAAATAGGCTTCCTGACGTTCAAAATAGCCCTTTTGTCGGGTTAAAGGCGATCGAGAGTCTAATTCATTGAAAATTAAAGTCCCTTCGCTGCCAACTACTGCTAATCGTCGCTGTTTATCGGGATTCAACCAACAAAGGTGAATAGTCGCTTGAAAACCATCGCCATAGATCAGGGTTAACCAGACTAAATCGGCTAGATTAGGTTGTAGCCAGAAGGTTCCCCTCGCCTGAACTAATATTGGTGTACTATTTAACCAGCTATTAAAAATCGAGATATCGTGAATAGCTAGATCCCACAAAGCGGACACATCCTGACGGACGGGGCCTAAGTGGGTGCGAGTGGCATAACCATAAAGAGGTTTACCGATACCCCCAGATTGCAGGACTTTTTGTCCGGTGATAACGGCGGGATGAAAAAGATAGGTATGATCAACTAATAAAATGCGCTGTTTTTGCGCCGCTAATTCCGTTAATTCGGCACATTCTTGGGGATTGAGGGTTAAGGGTTTTTCGGCGAGGACGTGATAACCTAAATTAAGAGCATCTTTAATCAGGGGATAATGACTGATGGCGGGAGTAACGACGACTACAGCCGAGATTTCGGGGTGAAGACGAATTGATTCCCAGTCATTCGCTAAAATAACTTTATTAGTATCGAGATTCAATTGATCGCGACAGAGATGAAGTTTTTCAGGGGAGGGATCAACGATCGCCACTACTTGCGCTGAGGGATGTTGAGAAAAATGACGGACAAAATGGACTCCCCAACGTCCTACCCCTAAGATAGCGATTCCTGTGGACATTTTGCTTACTCAGATAAATCAATCTAGTTTATTTTAAAAGGATTAGGCGCAATTGTTAATTGATTCTGAGACCTGGAAGGGATTATGTTAAAATTTTTTATCGATCGAGGGGGAACTTTTACCGATATCGTGGCGATAATCGATCGACCAGAAATTATTGAACAACTAGCTAGAGATGCCGCTAGATTTCTGATTGTTCCCCTTGCCGATCAGCAGTGGATTGTTCTCTATAAACTGCTCTCGGAAAATCCCGAAAAATACTCAGATGCAGTCATTCAAGGGATCAAAGATATTAGCGGTTCCCTAGATAACATCGAAGTGATTAAAATGGGAACAACGGTAGCCACCAATGCGCTGTTAGAAAGAAAAGGAGAGCGCACGGTTTTGTTAATCACCAAAGGTTTTAAAGATGCCTTGAGAATTGGCTATCAAAATCGCCCCGATATTTTTGCCCGTCAAATTATTCTGCCTTCTTTATTATACGAACAAGTTATCGAAGTGGCCGAACGGTACGATAGTCAAGGACAAGAATTAATCGCCGTTAATCCCGCCCAAGTTAAAGCCGATTTAATACCAGTTTATCAAGCGGGTATCCGAAGTTGTGCGATTGTTTTTATGCACAGTTATCGTTATCCCGACCACGAAAAACAAGTGGCAGCCATTGCCGAAGAAATCGGCTTTACTCACCTAGCCATTTCCCATCAAGTCAGTCCTTTAATGAAACTGGTATCCCGGGGAGATACCACGGTAGTCTCTGCCTATTTATCGCCAATTTTACGCCGCTATGTTGATAGTATTAGCCAGCAATTACCGAAGACTAGCTTGCTATTTATGAAATCCGATGGCGGTTTAGTCACCGCCGATAAATTTCAGGGCAAAGATAGCATTTTATCCGGTCCTGCGGGGGGAATAGTCGGGGCAGTACAAACCAGTTTAAGGGCGGGATTTAGCAAAATTATCAGTTTTGATATGGGAGGAACTAGCACCGATGTTTCTCATTTTCAAGGGGAATACGAGCGCCAAACAGATAACGAAATTGCTGGCGTAAGAATGCGAGTGCCGATGTTAAGTATTCACACCGTGGCCGCTGGTGGGGGTTCGATTTTAGTCTATGATGGTTATCGTTTTCGGGTCGGACCAGAAAGTGCCGGAGCTAATCCTGGACCTGCCTGTTATCGACGGGGTGGACCATTAACAATTACCGATGCTAATGTTTTGTTAGGAAAAATTCAAGCCGCCTATTTTCCTGCTATTTTTGGACAAGAAGGAAATTTACCCCTAGATAGAGAGATTGTGCTGACAAAGTTTCAAGAATTAGCGGCAACAATGGGGGGTAATAATAGTCCTGAAATGTTGGCGGCGGGGTTTATTCAAATTGCCGTGGAAAATATGGCTAATGCGATTAAAAAAATCTCTCTACAAAAGGGTTATGATCTCAGTGATTATACTCTTTGTACCTTTGGCGGTGCCGGGGGTCAAGTGGCCTGTTTAATTGCCGATACTCTGGGAATGAAAAGTATTTTTCTCCATCCCTACGCTGGGGTTTTAAGCGCCTACGGCATGGGTTTGGCCGATTTGAGGGTAATTAAAGAAAAAGCGATCGAACAGGGGTTAAATGCCGATTTAATCGGGCAGTTGCTCACGGAAATGAACGAATTAGAAGTTTTAGCGGGTCGGGAATTAGAGGGTTATAATCAGGTGCGGCAGCAAGTTAGTTTAAAATATCAAGGCAGTGATGCCACTTTAGCGGTTAATTTGAGCGATCAAATGCGTCAGGATTTTGAACGGGAACATCAAAGACGTTATGGGTTTAAGCAAGAACAAAAAGCTTTAATTATTGAGTCGATTGCCGTGGAATTGATCCAGACTATGGACAGTCCCAAAGAAGCAATTTTAACTCGCTCCCGTCCGATGGGAGAATTACCTCCTATCCTCGATCGAGTAGCGGTTTTTATGGCTAATCAATGGCGGGAAACGCCAATTTATCAGCGTTCAGATCTGCAACCTTTTGATTGTCTGGCAGGACCTGCAATTATTATCGAAAAAATTAGCACGATTGTGATTGAACCGGGTTGGATGGCAAAATTAACGGAGAAAAATCATTTAATTCTCTCCAAAGATTAACTAATTGAACTACTTAGAAATATCTACAGCAGTTATTCTAATTGATCAATTCTCATTTCGCCGAGGTATTTACGGAGATAGGGAGAAAAAACCTCGTAAATCAGGGTAAGGGGTTGGCGAGCGTGCCAAAATAGGTAATGACGACCCCAAAATGCTCCTTTTTCCCCAAAAGCTATTTCTAATTCCGGGGAATGACCGTAATAAAGTCCCTGCACATCGCGATACAATTCTGTGTGCAGCCGCGAGAGACTTTCCCAAATCGGTAGGGAACGATTTTCCAGATATTCGTCCACTTGATTGACAGACCACCAAGAAGCGGCATAGGCTAACCTTTGACCACTAGCTGTGCGTAACCAGACTTGACGACGCAATCTCGGCCCCGGAATCAGGCTAATTTTCATCGGTGCGCCATCCTCATCGTCGCCGATGGGGGACATATCGATCACATCTACTTCCGTTTTTTCACCGGTTAAAAGTTGTAAATGACGGGTGGGAGAACCATCGCCGAGAATTAAAATCTGCCACGGGGGGGCGAGTTGGCTATGGGGTAAACCTTGTTTAACATCGGTTTCGTCTCCTTGCCAGAGAGGGGACAGGGAGTACCAAGGACGATTAAGCAGCGGCTTTTCTTGGGGGCGGAGGATAGCAGTCAAGGTTTGTTACAAAACTTTATGATTTTTTCATTAATCATAACACGGGATTTTTGTCTGCTGGCGATAAAAGCGATCGCCTTGCTCCAATCCTCTCTAACTTTTCGGTTAGCATAGGCACTCTTGTCAAAGGAGATTGACTATTTTGATTTTAACGGTAGAAAGGTATCAATATCTGGAGGAATTTTTGTAATCTTCTCAGGGCAATTAATTGTCGAATCTTGGGATTAATTTGGGGGGGATAAATGCTGGTGGCTAATTGTTCTTCTAGTAAAGCATATTCTGCCGCAGTTAGGGGTTGATTATCAAGGGGCGATCGAGCCGAAGTGATAATTTCTGCTCGTAAAACTTCTTCGGGAATATCTTCAGGAGCGGGCAAAGCAAGGGCTTTTAGGGGCGATAAGAAACCGATAGAGATGAGGATGATAATTTTTGTCGTTCGCTTCATTTAATTTAAACCGGGGGGCAATTTTTCCCGACACTGTTGATGAATTTCCCCGATTCTAGCAAACAACCAGGGATATTTTTGACGATAACTGGGAACTAGAGCCAGAGGACTGAGTAGGGCAGTGGCGGCAATATCGGCTACACTTAATTTATCCGCCACCAAATAGGGCTGATTTTGCCAATATTCTAGAATCTTGAGGGCATTTTCTAGTCGCTCCTCCGCTAGTTTTACCCTTGCTGGGGTGATTTTATATTGTTGTCGCACGATATTAATAATTATTTGACTACTCAGGGAAGGATCGATCGCTTTTCCCTCTCCGGCGCGATAATCATAATAGACAAATCTGGTCTCCACTCCAATAGTTTCATCTAACCAATCCTCTAGTAACCAAGCTTGATTTTTCTCCTTTTCCCCATCGGGAATAAAAGAGGGGAAAGGAACTACTTTTTCTAAATATTTTAAAATGGCAGTAGAATCGGCAATAATCTCATCTGCTGCCATTAAAACGGGGACAGTGGTTAACCCTTTAGTTAGGGGCCTGAGTTTGAGAATATGTAGTCCGGGGGTGAGATTTTCTACTTGGTAATCAATCCCCTTATAACCTAGAGCTAAACGAGCTTTGCGACAGTAATGAGATGTGCTAAATTGAAGTAAAAGCATTAAGTGTTGTTGGTTGCTATAGTAGTTATCAGTTACCAGTTATCAGATGTGAGTTTTCAGTTAACTGTTCACTGATTACTGATTACTGATTACTGATTACTGATTACTGTTTACTGTTTACTGATTACTGTTTACTGTTTACTGTTGAATGAATTGGCAATAGGTCTATACTATGAGCAAACCCTCCCTTTTTTCGGCTGTTTCTCGTCCTTATGCGATTAATTCACAAGCAAAAGATCCCTGGTTAGCTGTCAATCTCTCGATGTTCTTCCCCGGTTTGGGACAATGGTATGCTAACAAAAACCAGAAAGCAACCCTTTTGGCAATCGCTCAAGTAATATTAATAATTGTGACAATTTGGTCAATTTTTAGCCACAATGGCCCTGTAAGCTGGGGATTAGGGGGAATAGTTGCTCTGGTTATCGTTTACATTAGCAATATTTTTGACGCTCACTGGACTGTTTATTATTCCAGACAGAATAACAGCTTAGAGAAAATTCCGCGCCAACAAAAAAACCCATGGTTTGCCGTCTTCGCTAACCGGATTATACCGGGGTTAGGGCAATTGTACGCCGATAAGGTGATCTTAGGGATAATTTTTCTGACTATATCCCTGATTACCCTGAAAATGGATCATTTTTTTGCCTATATCCTCTTTCTTAACCCTTTAATTACAGCGATCGCTGTTTATCATGTTTATCACACTTTCCCCGATCAATTCCATCCCCATCGTCACACCTATCGTTCCATTTTGGCGCTGATGGTGGCAGCAATTTTTACTTGGGGAATTATCTGTAATTATTTTCCCGATTGGTTACATCAAAGAATAGAATTTTTCGAGATTCCTAGCGAATCCATGCTGCCTACCCTCACAGTAGGTGATCGCATTTTCGTCAGTCAATCCAGTAATTATCAAGCGAAAAGAGGCGATATAATTGTTTTTAGAACTCCCGAAAAAATTAAGCAACTAGAGCCTAATTCTGGAGATTTTTTTATCAAACGAGTCATCGCTATTGCTGGGGATACCATTGAAATCCGCAGGGGTAAAGTTTATCTCAACCGGCAAGTTATCGAGGAACCCTACAACGCCGAGTTGGCCAATTATGAAATAGAATTGGTGACTGTACCCCCAAAAACCCTGTTTGTTTTGGGAGATAATCGTAACCATAGTTTTGATTCCCATGCTTGGGGTTTTTTGCCGGAAAGTTATATCGTTGGTCAAGCCTATAAAGTTTACTGGCCTCTCGATCGTGTCCAGTCTTTGCTATGATGGGGATGCCTGGGGTAACTTTGAGCCTAGGTGTTACAGTTAGATGAGTTTGGGTATTGTTAGATTTATAATATTCACAATCCCTTGAGTTGTTCCTGAAAAATTCCCACTGGTGCTAGATAATTAACTTCAACTTTTTCTTGATTAATATGCTCTTAAAATTCCCTCAAAAGCTAAAAATTCAGCGAATAATATTATTAGTATTTTGTCTAGGAATGGGGATAATTATCTGGTGGTTATCGTGGCAATCCACCGGGATGAGCCAAATTCAACGACCCGAAACAGTTGCTCAACAAATTTATCAAGCAATGCCAGATTTACCGAAAGAAAACAACTATACCCGTCGAGATACAGGAGCGATCGATCCGAATAATACTTTAATAAGTCGCTTTCTTCGTTATCATCAAGATACAAAAAAAAGGTTTACTCTCATCCGTTTTGATTGGCAATTAACCCTAGGGGATTATCTAGGAGTGAACGAGAAAATCAACGAAGAAAACTATCCCGGACAAGCAACCCTTACCGTTAATCCCATGGCTGCCGATATCAAAGCGATTAACAGTCTTAATCGTCGTCAACGGCAGCAGTTAGTCACCCTTCTAGTCGAAATTTATAACCCCGCCATTCTCCCCCAAGAAACCCCCACTCCTAGTCCTTCTCCTAGTCCTTCTCCTAGTCCTTCTCCCCGTCGTCCATCTTTATCAAAACCGGGAGATGCCGACCTATTAAAATTCTAGAAAATTATGGAAAAAATTCTCAAATATGGTTCAGGTTGGCGACTCGGTTGGAATCCTAATGCGGCCATTTATAAAGGATTAATTGGTGGCGATAATTGGGCGATCGAATTGACCGAGTCCGAGTGGCAAGATTTGCGTCGGTTACTATCACAATTGACCGCAACTATGGCGGCCATGGCCACAGAATTAATGGATGAAGAAAGAATTGCTTGTGAAGCGGAAAGTGAGCTTTTATGGGTAGAAGCGGACGGATTTCCCGATAATTATTCCCTGCGATTCATTCTCTATCAAGGTCGCGGTTGTGAGGGCAATTGGTCGGCCGCTGCCCTGCCAGAGTTGCTCGCCGCTTGGGACAATTTGCTTTACAATTTTTAAGCAAGCGGTGGGCTTGACATCCTCGCCGCCGTAAAACGGACGGCGATTCCTCACCACGCCACTTTTTTAGGGTGGTCGCTGAACGGGGTTGACGCTTCACGGGATGCTGCTTCTTTAACAGAAGTCTTACGC
>NZ_SFBY01000344.1:0-8535 GCF_007095505.1 Microcystis sp. M_QC_C_20170808_M3Col | reverse complement strand
AAAATTAGGTAGTTGACCACCTGAAAATCGGTAAAACCCATCCCCCATCCCCCATCCCCCAACCCCCAACCCCCAACCCCCAACCCCCACCGAAAAACTTTTTCAGCAGACCCTAACTAATCTTACGTTTTTTTTCTTCGCCTCCATTGATGAAACCTCATGACCAATTTGCTAAAAACTATCTGGAAGAATTATTATCGCCTCTAGGCCAGGTAGAAATTAGCAAGGAAATTACCGACGAAACCCGACAAATTGATCTATTTTTTTCGCCTCATCCAGATCGGCAGATAACTGTCGATAATCTAGGATTATTAGGTCAAATTGCCCTAAATAGCGCTCTCCTAGAACCCTATCGTAATTCTCCCACTCGTGCCGATGTGCGTAATTGTCTGGCGAAATTAACCGCCGTTTTTGCTGAACTACAGCGACAGGCCAAACGAGAAAATAGCCCCTACAATCAGGAAATTTTGCCCCGTTTATGGATTCTTGCCCCTCTGGTTAGTGAAACTATATTAAACGGTTTTGGGGCGGCCTTAGACCCGAATTGGCCCGAAGGGGTCTATTTCTTGCCTCCTTTACAGCGCACGGCTATTATCAATCGAATCCGCCCGCGAGGACTTATTTAAGCGTTTTTGTTATCTAACTCCCCAGTAGATGGGAGAGGGGAAATGGGAGAGGGGAGAAAAAAGCTGACACTGATAACTGATAACTGATAACTGACTTCTAACCCAATCTGCGCCAAAGATAAGCAAAAATTATTTATTGACTCCAAAAACTTGAGAATATTTAAATTAACATTTCGCAATATTTACAAATTCTTAAGAATTAATTGAGAAAGATTTTTATTTAACAACGATGTTGTAATGGTTACAGCGATTTGATAGAATTTTAAAGTCGCTTACTCTGTGCTTTTTTAGACAGCAATGGTTGAAACCCTTGCTACACCTACAGGGTGATTCCAATTGAGACGGGTAAATTGGTCAGTTTCACCCACAACGATGATCTTTTTTTTGTGTAGTTTTATTGCAAAGAAAAAGTTTTTTTGACAAAAAGCACAAAGTATGCAGTAGCAGTTATGGCAGAGTGGGGGTTGGGGAAGTGGGGAAGTGGGGAAGTGGGGAAGTGGGGAAGTGGGGAAGTGGGGGAATTTCAACTAAAACCCTAAAGCCCCAACACCCTATCACCCCAAAACCCTATTACCCGACCACCGATCACTGAATTTACCGTTTAGCGGCAACAATGGCAAAAACGGTGGTATGGGGATCGTCTTTTAAAGTCACCCCTTCTGGCATTTTCAAATCACCCACGAGCAGGGATTGCCCCACACCGATCTCCGAAACATCAAATTCGATCACTTCCGGGATATTATCAGCAATACAGGAGACATTAACTTCGTTGACGAACTGTTCGATTAAACCGCCCTGTTTAGTTCCGATCGCTTCTCCCATGGCTTTAATCGGAACAACGATATCGAGCTTACCGTGGGCAGATACTGAGAAGAAACTGAGGTGATAGAGATTTCTTTTCCAAGGATGAGATTGTACCTCTTGGATCAAAGCTTTTCCCGTCCAGGGCATTTCGGGAACATTCACATCCACCAAGGTATTATTTACCGAGGCCTTTTTGAGCAGGGTTAAGGCCGCTTTTTCTCCCACCACGAGGGAAACCGATTCCGTGCCGCTGTGGCCGTAGAGAACCGCCGGGATCAAACCCTGACGACGTAGGGCCCTGGGGTTAATATTTTCGGGTCTTTTTTGACATTCAACGCTAACTTGCATAGTTGACTAATCCTCTTTGGCAATGATTTAAAATTCGTAATTATCCCAAGGCGAGCCATTTTCGTCCAAAAGAGCGCGTTTTGGCCCGTGAATGGGGTCTTCAACGATAATAGTTTGGTCGCGACTAGCTCCTAGGGAGATAATAGCGATCGGTACTTCCATGATCGCCCCCAGGAATTTTAGATAATCGAGGGCCTGTTTGGGCAGGTCTTCCAGACTCCGACAATCGCTGGTGGGTTGTTGCCACCCTGGCATCGTTCGGTAAATCGGTTGACAACGGGCGAATTCCACCGCACTACTGGGTAAATGGCGACAGGTTTGGCCGTCCAATTGGTAGGCGACACAGACTTTGATTTCCTCTAGGGTATCGAGAACATCTAATTTGGTGATCGCTAGACAGTCTAAACCATTGATTCGCACTGCGTAACGACCGATAACCGCATCAAACCAACCGCAACGACGACGACGGCCGGTGGTGGTCCCGAATTCCGCCCCACGATCGCACAATAACTGCTCGATCTCCCCCTCTAATTCCGTGGGAAATGGACCTTCGCCTACCCTAGTGGTGTAAGCTTTAGCCACACCGATCACTCGATCGATTACCGTCGGACCGATGCCAGAACCCACACAAGCACCCCCGGCGATCGGATTGGAGGAGGTAACGTAGGGATAGGTTCCGTGATCGAGGTCGAGTAAGGTTCCTTGGGCCCCTTCAAAGAGAATATTCTGACGCTTGCGGATTGCTTCGTAGATTTTTAAGGAACTATCGACCACATGGGGACGCAGTTTCTCGGCATATTCTAGATATTCCTCGATCACCGTCTTCGCATCTAAAGGCGGTAAGTTATATAACTTTTCTAAAATGACGTTTTTATAATTGATCGTCCATTCTAGTTTTTGCCGCAGATTCTCGGTATTCATCAAGTCGATGACTCGAATGCCGATGCGCTCGGATTTGTCGGCATAGGTGGGGCCGATACCCCTTCCCGTGGTGCCGATTTTATATTTACCCCGTTTTTCCTCGGATGCTTGATCGAGCAGCCGATGATAGGGCATAGTGACATGAGCCGTTTGCGAGATATAGAGATTGTCGGTGGTGACATTGAGGGCGTGTAATTGCGCCATCTCTTTGAGTAACACCGAGGGATCTATGACTGTTCCCGAGCCGATTATACATTCCGTATCTGGGTAGAGAATCCCAGAGGGAATTAGATGGAGTTTGAACGTTTGATCCTCGACGACGACGGTATGACCCGCATTTACGCCACCTTGAGAACGCACCACTACATCCGCCGATCGACTCAGCAAATCCGTGATTTTTCCTTTTCCTTCGTCGCCCCACTGAGCGCCGATTACAATAACGTTAGCCAAGGTATTTTAGTCTAGCTAAAGTTCACACAAACTACTATTATCCCTCTTGGCGAATACAACTGTCAAGTTATCTCTCTTAGCTAATTGTAGGGAGAAGGCGAGGGTAAAACTCGCCTATTTTCAGGGTTTATTGACCTTCCCGACTGATTTGACGCTCGATAGTTTCGATAGCGGCATTTAATCCCGCTAGACGGGTTTCGAGGTCATCGCGCATCCATTTGAGGAATGTTAATTTACGCTCTTGACATTCTTGGCGGGAAGTGCTGCCACAAGTGTTGAAGAAGAAGGGAAACATAGACTAAGGGGCCTGCTATAACTCTACGTCTCCTATCTTGACGAAAATTTTCAAAAAAGTCTAACCGTTAAGTCGCCATAATAACCACAGACCTAACCCAAAACCGAAAAAATTAGGCAGCCAGGCAGCTAGGAAGGGGGAGAGGGTGGCGGTTAGTCCCAAGCTACCCACTAAGAAGTTGAAAAGATAATAGAGAAAAACAATAGCGACACTGAGACCGAAACTGGTTCCCCGACCGATTCTTTGCGGTAGAGAACCCAAGGCACAACCTATGGTAGCAAAGACGATACAGACAAAGGGAAAGGCGATTTTTTGCTGGATTCGCACTTGAAAAAACCTGACTCTCTTATCATCGCCACTGAGTTTGAGCAGTTGCACATATTCGATCGCCTGTGGTATGTTCATCTCGTAGGGATCGCGGCTTTGACGAGCAAAATCGAAAGCGGAGCGAGATAAAGCGATTTTTTCGGCTTTAAAGGGGATAACTTGGCTATAGGAGGCGTTAGGGGGGGTTAATTCATAGATAATGCCGTTAAAAAAGTCCCAGACGTTATCGACGGCATTCCAACGGGCCGAATCGGCGATAATAATTTGATTTAATTCTTGTTTTAGCCAACGGATAACGGTGACGGTTTTCATCTTTTCCCCGTCAAATTGTTCGGCATAAAATAAACTTCTTAAATTGCGATTAATCGCACCATTTTCTAGGGTTTTTATTTCATAATCGGGATAATAAAAATCTTTATTTTTCCAAAAACTTGCTTCTTTATTAATTTTATGCACTAAAATTTCTGTGGCTCGATAATTAGCATTTGGAACCACATATTCATTTAATAAAAATGTCACAACTGTAACTATTAAACTCAGGCAAAAAGTGGGTATAAAAAGACGATAAAGAGTGACTCCACAGCTTTGCAGGGCAACGGTTTCACTATCACTACTTAAACGACCGTAGGTGATTAAAGTGGCCAGCAAAAGAGAAACTGGTAGGGAATAAGTGACAAATTCTGGGACTTTTAACAGGAGAATTTCTAGGGCCGAAGCGAGGGGTAGATTCGCATCAACTACCTGATTAGCTAAATCGGAAAGATTCCCGATCGCTACTCCCAAAGAGGCAAATAAACCAACACTAAATAAAAATGGGGGTAGTAGTTGGCTGATCAGATAGCGATCAATGAGGGCAATACCTCTATTTACCCAGTAAGAAATCTTTTTCTTAATCATTGATTTTGGTTAACTCACTCCTATTTCATCCCATTTCCTAACCCGCAGCCGTCTTGCTTACACCTTCGGTTAGCCTATCATATTTTGTCTTTGACGAAAAACACCGCCGGAAGTTGTATGATTGCGGGGAGAGTGGACAGAAGTAAGGATTTGGGCAAGTGTAGATAAGTAATGGTGCAAAATTAATTTCTTGGTTAGGATAGGCAAAAGGCAAGAGGCACTCATGCAAGAGGTGGTTAGATATGTGTAATTAATTTTTCCTAGGTACTTAATTTTTCTGTTCCTATTCCCCGATTATCCGGAGGTGAATTATGCTGCTAAACTGGCAAACTTTTACTATTCATAAACGAGTACCTTTAAGGATTAGTCGCGGCACTACCAGCGAAAATACTAATATCTGGCTGAAAATTAGCGAGGAAAATATCGAAGGTTGGGGAGAGGCATCCCCTTTTGATATTACCAGCGAGGAGAAAAACCCCGATAAAATCCTGCAAGAATTAAACTCGATCGCTCCTATTTTACAATCTTTTCACCCCTGTCAACGCCAAGAAATTGAGAAAATTTTATGGCAAAATCAGATATCTTCGGCTACTCGTGCCGCTATTGATATGGCACTGCACGACTGGTTAGGCAAAAAAGCTAATTTACCTCTCTGGCAAATTTTTGGACTCGATCGCTCTTTGATTCCGCCAGTTTCTGTTACTATCGGTTTAAATTCTCCAGAAAATGTGCAGAAAAGGCTGTTAGATTGGCTAGAAATCGGCGATTTTAGCTTATTAAAAGTCAAATTAGGCTCACCGGACGGTATAGAAGCCGATCAAGCCATAATTCTGGCCATTAAAGAAATTGTCCCCCATTTGCCCCTAACTGTCGATGCTAATGGTGGTTGGCAATTTAGCGATGCGGTGAAAATGTGCCAATGGTTAGAGGAAAAAGGCGTTATTTATGTGGAACAACCCCTATCCGTCGGACAAGAACGAGATTTAATTGATTTATACCAAAAATCGCCCCTACCTATCTTCGTCGATGAAAGCTGTTTTTCTAGTCAAGATATCCTGAAACTGGCCGATCGAGTCCACGGCATTAATATTAAACTAATGAAAGCCGGTGGATTAGCCGAAGTGCAAAGAATGATTCATGTTGCCCAAGCTTGCCGACTGCAAATTATGTTCGGATGTTACTCTGATAGCAGTTTAGCCAATACTGCCCTAGCACATCTTGGCCCGCTTGTCAACTATCTTGACCTAGATAGTCATTTAAATTTACGCGATGATCCCTTCACGGGATTAAGCTTAGAAAGGGGACGTTTACAACCAAATAATTCACCCGGTTTGGGTGTTAGTTTACGGACAAAAGATGACTAATTATTTGACTCCTGACAAGAAAGTAGCGATTCTTCTCCACGAAGGAATCAAAGGAACTCGCGGCAAAACCGGATTAAGTTATCTGCGTTACGGGAAAGCGCAGGTAGTGGCGATTATTGACGCAGAAAGCGCCGGCAGCACCTTAAAAGAAGTGGCCGGAATCGATCGCCCCTTGCCGATTGTTGCTAGTGTTAAGGAAGCTTTAACCTATCATCCCGATACTCTGTTAATTGGCATCGCACCCTCAGGAGGCATTTTACCCCCCCATTGGCTAGAAGAAATTAAAGAGGGGGTAAATGCGGGGTTATCCCTCGTTAATGGTCTCCATACACCCCTAAAACCCCTTTTTCCTCAGCTTAAACCGGATCAATGGATTTGGGATATCCGTCTGGAACCCCAAGACTTAAAAATTGGGCAAGCGCGGGCGAAAAATTTAACCTGTCAGCGTATTTTAACCGTAGGCACGGATATGAGTGTGGGCAAAATGTCCACTAGCATCGAATTACATCGGGCAGCCCAAGAAAAAGGGCTAAAATCGCAATTTTTAGCCACTGGACAGGGGGGAATTATGATCGCAGGGAAAGGTGTACCCTTGGATGCGGTGCGCGTTGATTATGCCACTGGTGCGATCGAGGCTTTGGTGTTAGAATCGGCGGAAAATAACGATATTTTGTTTATTGAGGGTCAAGGCTCGCTATTACACCCCGGATCCACTGCTACCTTGCCCTTAATGCGTGGCAGTCAACCGACGGGGTTAATTCTCGTCCATCGTGCCGGACAAATTCATATCAAGGATTTACCCGATATTCCCATCCCTCCCCTAACGGAAGTGATTAAACTCTACGAAATGACTGCCAGCGCCGGGGGAAGTTTCGGGGAGGTGAAGGTAAAAGGGATTAGTTTAAATACTTTTCATCTTAGTCCGGAGGCGGCAGTTAAAGCTATAGAAACTGTGCAGGAGGAAACGGGGTTATTTTGTACCGATGTTGTCCGTTTTGGCGGTCAAGGGTTATTATCAGTGATCAGTAAACAGTAATCAGTAATCAGTGAGCAGTGATTACATCAACCACAGTCGATGATAGGTGCTGCGTTACTAGGTTTTACTAAATCCTGATTTGAAAAAATTTTCTCTTGACAAAGGCGACTTGACATGATATTATGTGTACAATGGAAAATCCGTGCGCCTACAGACGCTCTTTTCACGAATTTTCAAGGTCTAGCTTATTCGCCATAATGGGTTTTAGTCCGATGAATATAGATTAACTTCTGTTCATCATTAATGGTGTAAAGTATTCTGTCTTGATAACTTAAGCGAATTGAATAGAAACCCGTTAAATCTCCTACTAATTTTTTGCCACTATAAGGAGAAATACTCAGGGTATCTTGGATAATTGATTTCAGTTTTTTCTTGAGTTTAGGGGTTAGCTTATCAACATCTTTTTTGGCTTCTTTGGTAAATCTGACTTCATAAACCATTAATCAATGTCTCCCAAAACTTCCTCAAAAGAATAGGTTTCATTTTCATTAATTTGCTGTAGAGATAGTTGTAAGCTTTCTCTTAAATCGGGAATAGATAGTAATTCGATGGTTTCTTGTAAACTTTCATAGTTTTTTTGGGAAATCAAAATTACAGAATCTTCCTGATTCTCAATGGCATAAATTTTGTTATCTTCCGTAACCGATTTAACGAGACTTGGTAAATCGGTTTGAGCATCGGCGATTTTAATTTTTTTGATCATAATTAATCCTTTTTTTGATGATGAAATAATGAAAATTATTGTAGGGATTTAACAATCTCTCCTAATCACAGTCCAGACAGCATCCTCCTATAATTATCCATTATTGTAGTCATCAGTGATTAATTCAACTATAGTCGATGATAGGTGCTGCGTTAGGACGGATTGTTAGCTTCAAGTCAAAGCGGAAATTTTTGCTGTCTAACTACGTTTTACTAAATCTGGATGTTGTCAAATTTTCTCTTGACAAAGGCGACTTGACATGATACTATATGTATAATGGAAAATCCGTGCGCCTACAGACCCTCTTTTCCGAAGCATTTAAACTCTAATTCATCTTAATTCTGCTTCGGGTAATTGCGATAACATCATTAGATAATTCTGATAAACGGTTTGGGTATGGGGATGATTTTCCCCTAATCTTTCCCTGAAAATATTAATCGCTTCTAGATAGAGAGGTTCCGCTTCTGAGTACCTGCCTTGCAAGTAGTACAATAGTTCTAGGTTGTTGAAAGATACCAATTTTCATCGAAAATTTGGGTCTGAAACCCCGTCGTTTCACGACGGCTTTACTGTTAAATACTAGCGCATTTACACGATATATGCTAGAATGTGAGACATGGAGAAAGCCTATTCTTACCGATTTTACCCCACACCCGAACAAGAGTCGCTATTGCGGCGCACTTTGGGCTGTGTAAGATTAGTTTACAATAAAGCTCTCCACGAACGAACACAAGCTTGGTACGAAAAGCAAGAAAGAGTAGGCT
>NZ_SFBY01000343.1:0-9568 GCF_007095505.1 Microcystis sp. M_QC_C_20170808_M3Col | reverse complement strand
ATCTCAAAGAATTTTGGCACTCTCATCACCGTTTACCCGAAAATCCTCAGTTAGTTAAAGCGGCAACTATTCCCGCAATTGTCATTAAAAAAGCTGGTGATTATCCTGCATTTTGGGATAAGGATACTTCCTTTATCGAGGTAATGGAAGAAATGTATCAACGGGTACGCAATAAAAACGCTGGTATGTTATAATTAGGTAGGTGTTTAAAATTGTCTAATACCCCCCTTATTAAGAGGAAATTAAGGGTGGATTAAAAGTTTGAAAAAACATCCTATTTTTTAAGACAAGCAGAATCTATGAACCAAGAATCTCTCAGCTTTGTCCATGGGAATGTCAAGTTAGCCGATCGCTTTTTAGTTTGTGGATTGGGTAGTCTTGGACAACACTGCGTCAAGTCTTTAAAAGAGTTTGGGGTTAGCGTTGTCGGTATCGAACTAATACAGCCTCCCAGTTGGGAAATTAATGATTTTCCCGATTTATTAGAGGAAATAATTATCGGTGATTGTCGTCAAAAAAACATTTTAGCAAGAGCGGGAATCGAGCGCTGTCGGGCTGCTTTAATTGTCACCAGTGATGAGCGAATTAATGCCACTACTGCCCTAATTATTCGGCAATTAAATCCCCTTACCCGCTTAGTGGTGCGTTCTTCTAAAGATAATCTCAATGAGCTACTCAAGGAACGTTTAGGCAATTTTATCGCCTATGAACCCACCCAACTACCCGCCAATGCCTTTGCTTTAGCCACATTAGGCACGGAAACCCTCGGTTTTTTGCATCTTGACGGTCAGAAATTGCGGATTATCCAGAGACAAATTAGCCCCGAAGATGGTTTGATTGATCGCTTTTTAGGTGATTTAAATACCCCCACCCGTCGTCTGTTAGCACACACAGCCCCCGATGAACCTTTAACGGCTGGATTTTATCAATGGTCCCCCACCACCACTATCCGGGCAGGTGATACCATTACCACCATCGAAACTACCTATCAAAATATCGATGCTACCCGCCAGAAACCGTCAAATTCTCGCCAGAAGTTGCGGCATTTTTGGCAAAAATTGCTCAAAGAAATCCAACAATTCTGGCAATTGAGTTTTCAGCAGCAAATTCACCGGGTGGCTTTCCTGTCAGTATTTATCATTATCCTGCTAGTAATTATCGGGACTTTTCTTTTCCATCTCTACGCTCCGAGAGCTTACTTTATTTCCTCTCTTTCAGGAACAGCGATTCTTTTATTAGGTGGTTACGGTGATGTTTTCGGTGCCTCTAACCCCGAAGATTTAAATGCAGTCCCCTGGTGGATGCAGCTATTTAGTCTCTTTTTAACCTTAGCTGGAACCGCTTTTATCGGGGTTCTCTACGCCATTTTGACAGAAACTTTATTATCATCAAGATTTCAATTTATCCCTAACCGTCCCCCAGTTCCCCAACAGAATCATATCGTTATTGTGGGCTTAGGTCGAGTCGGCACAGAAGTGGCTAATTTATTACTAGAAATGAAACAGGCGATTGTCGGGGTCAGCTTAAATAGGGATTTTGATGTGACTATGCTGCCAAAAATGCCCTTGATGACGGGAAATATCGAAGAATCTTTAAAAAATGTCAATTTAGACAGGGCCAAAAGTATAGCAATTGTTACCGATGACGAAATCCTCAATTTAGAAGTGGCCCTAACCACCCGCAAACTCAACCCCCAAAGCTACTTAGTCATCCGCACCACCGACGATACCCTTAGTCAACAATTAAGTCAAATTCTGCCCCAATCTCACATTTTAGGAACCAACACCGTGGCGGCAGAAGCCTTTACGGGGGCCGCTTTCGGAGAAAATATCATCTATCTGTTCCGTTGGGCGCAAAAAACGATTCTGGTGACCGAATACGAGATCGAAGCTGGGGATACTCTCAATGGTAGCTCGATCGGCGATATTGCCTACGGTTATCGAGTCGTGCCGATCCTACACCAACGGGGACGGGAAGCCCCGAAATTAATGCCCGAAGATTATCTCAACTTACGCATTGGCGATCGCATTGTGGTGCTGGCCACCATCAACGGACTGCGACGGGTGGAACAGGGTCGTCGAACTCCCAAAACTTGGCGCGTGCGGGTGGAAAAAGCCTTTAATCGCAATATTGCCGCAGAAGCACCCACCGTAATCAGTCGTTTTTCTAATTGTCCCCTGAAAACCGCCAGCGATCTCATGGAAAATTTGCCAGCGACTCTGGGCGCTCCCCTCTACGAACACCAGGCAATTCGATTAGTTTCCGAGTTGAAAAAAATTCAAGTTCAAGCCCTGGCTATTCCCATTAACCCGAAATCGGGGTAAATGGGAGTTATACTTTTTTGGTCAAACTAGAAGGCTCTCTCGGTCTTTTTTATGCAGTTAAAGTGACCGTAGCCTTGGCAGTTTGTCCAGAATCAGAAGTGGCAGTAATAGTAATTTTATCCCCAGCATTTCCTTGTGGGGGTGCAGTATAGGTAAATTTGGCATCAGTGGTATTTTTATCAATTTTACCGCTTTCTGGCGGTGAGATTGTGATGGTGTAGTTACCAACGGGATTAATGGTAAATTCTTGGATTCCATTTAATGCTAAAGCTGCGCTAGACGGAGCGATCAAAATCGCTGGAGGTAGTCCCTGTCCAGTGGAACTAGCTTCTACAATTACTTTTTTCTCTACTTGACTAATTAAATCGGGAATAAGACGTTCGCTAAATCCAGCCACAAAAGCCATTGCCAAAAGTCCATATAAATAGGTGTCATTCCCCTTATCTTCAGTGCTACGCCGAATATCTATGGGAAAAATGTTAGAGTTAAGAATTAGCAAAATAAAGAAAGCGAAACTTCCCCCTAAAATGGGTTTGGTTAAACCAATTAACAATGGCAGGAAGTCATCGTCATATTTTTGATTTTTGGGATCATCAAAATCTTGCAAACGAGTTAGAAGACTAACTGCTCCCCCTAAAGTGCCTGTCATCAATATCAAAATTATAAATTTTTTTGCCTCTTCACTTATGCGCGGAAATGAAGCATTTCCAGGAGCGGGTTGTTGTGGGTCAATTGGAGAATCGGGTTGTTGTTGGACAATTGGAGGTAAAGAGGAAAGTAATTCATTCACTGGAGTTTTGTCAATAATAAACCAATTCAAAGGGAGAGCTAACACTAATCCAATTAAAACTTTTGTGGGTATTTTGATAGAATGGAAAAGATTATCTCTGAAGTTTGCTACACTACTAGAACCTTTTTGGATTTTTCTTAATCCCGTTGTTGCAGCGTAGCGTAATTTTTGTGCTAAAATAATATTAGGTTGACCTGTTAAAGATTTAATCGCAATTTCCCCGGCATCTACCACCGACTTGACTTGCATGATATCACAAGGTTTTGAAATGTTCATGAGTTCTACCTGCGCTATCCCTAGTATTTTAATTAATTTGGCTAATTCTCCCTGTACTTCCCGATCCAATTCTGGAGGGAATCCCGCTACTTGTTCTTTGGTTTTTCCCAGTAAAATATCAATTCTTTTATTTAGTTTGATCACCTCATCTCTAGCTTTAATTTCATTGATTAAATCGTCTAAAGTTTGAAATAAAACACTTGCTTCTTGTAGTTGTGCAAAATTATCTTTAAATTCCTTGACTAACTCTTCAAAGGGTTCATCTACTTCAGGAATTGAACTATATTTGTCTAAGTTATTCTTCAGTTCAGCAATCAAAGACTCATTTTTCTTTTGTAATTCCACAGTGGCAGAAAATTTAACCAAAGTATCTTTAACTTTGCTTTGCCAAGCAGTTAGTTTTTCCTTAAGTTTTGGCAAGTTTGGAACGTTAGCATTAGCATCGAATAGAATCGTAATTGTTGCAACTAAACTATCAGTTTCTTGCCTTAAAGTATCAAGAGGAGTTTCTGAAATTTTGCCAGTAGATAAAAGGTTGATTGTCTCCACAAGCTGATCTGTATGAGCTATTATTTGTTTTTCTAATTCTTCTCTGCTAGGTAAAGAATCTGAAAAAGTTAATTCACCTAGTTTTTGAATAAGTTCATCTCTTAAATTCTGAGTCTCTTGAGTGATATTTGTGGGTTCTTTTTGGTGAGCTAATTTAACTTTCAGAATAAATTGATTAATTTTTTGTTCGATAGCAGGATTCAGATTAATCATGGTTGTCTTCTCCCAAAAAAAAGGCGAAAATGGGCTAAAATTCTGTTAGCTTCCCGATGCTACAATAGTTATCATTGATTTTCCGCAATTATTAATAAATCTTGATAAATTTCTATTTTTTTAACTCAATTCAGTCTGCCGTAGGGACATAACACCGTTATCTCCTCAACATCGTTATCTCCTCAATAACCGCACGCCGGGGTTAGCACTCAAGCCCTAAGAGTGCTAAATTAACTATAAGGAGTCCTATCACAACAGCGATACTATGTCCAAAATCATTGCCTTCAAAGATGAATCCCGTCGCGCCCTAGAAAAAGGTGTCAACGCCTTGGCCGACGCAGTAAAAATCACCCTCGGTCCGAAAGGACGCAATGTCTTGTTAGAAAAGAAATACGGCGCCCCCCAGATCGTTAATGACGGCATCACCGTCGCCAAAGAAATCGAATTGTCCGATCCCCTCGAAAACACCGGAGCGAGATTAATTCAAGAAGTAGCCTCAAAAACCAAAGATTTAGCGGGAGATGGCACCACTACCGCCACCATCATCGCCCAAGCTTTAATTAAAGAAGGTCTCAAAAACGTTACCGCCGGGGCCAATCCCGTCGCCTTAAGACGCGGACTAGACAAAACTATCGCCTATCTGGTCGAGGAAATCGCCGCCGTCGCTAAACCGATCGCTGGAGATGCGATCGCTCAAGTGGCCACCGTTTCTTCCGGCAACGACGAAGAAGTGGGAAAAATGATCGCCGCCGCCATGGAAAAAGTCACCACCGATGGCGTAATCACCGTGGAAGAATCGAAATCCCTAACCACGGAATTAGAAGTGGTGGAAGGGATGCAGATCGATCGCGGTTATATCTCTCCCTATTTCATCACCGATCAAGAAAGACAGATCGTCGAGTACGACAACCCCCTGATCCTGATTACCGATAAAAAAATCAGTGCGATCGCTGAATTAGTCCCCGTCCTCGAAGCCGTTGCCCGTCAAGGTCGTCCCCTATTAATTATCGCTGAAGATGTGGACGGCGAAGCCTTAGCCACTCTCGTGGTCAACAAGGCCCGGGGAGTCCTAAATGTCGTCGCTATCAAAGCCCCCAGTTTCGGGGAACGTCGCAAGGCGGTTTTACAAGATATCGCCATTCTCACCGGCGGTCGTCTGATTTCCGAAGAAGTGGGCTTAAGTCTTGACACGGTTAGCCTCGATCTGCTAGGGCAAGCGGCAAAAATCACCCTAGAAAAAGACAATACAATTATTGTCGCCTCCGGGGACAGCCGCAATAAAGCCGATGTGCAGAAACGTCTCGCCCAACTGAAAAAACAGCTAGAAGAAACCGATTCTGAATTCGATAAGGAAAAATTACAGGAACGCATCGCTAAATTAGCCGGCGGTGTGGCCGTCATTAAAGTCGGGGCAGCCACAGAAACCGAACTCAAGGATCGCAAACTCCGCATCGAAGATGCCCTCAATGCCACCAAAGCCGCCGTGGCAGAAGGTATCGTCCCGGGCGGTGGCACAACCTTGATTCATCTGGCTTCTAAGGTGAAGGCTTTCAAAGCTTCTTTGACTAACGATGAGGAAAAAGTCGCCGCCGATATCGTCGCCAAAGCCCTAGAAGCACCCCTGCGTCAGTTGGCTAATAACGCCGGTGTGGAAGGCGATGTGATCGTGGAAGGTGTGCGCGATACCGCTTTTAGCATCGGTTACAATGTCCTCACCGGCAAGTACGAAGACTTAATCGCCGCCGGAATTATCGATCCGGCTAAAGTAGTACGGTCAGCTGTTCAAAACGCCGCTTCCATCGCCGGTATGGTCTTAACTACGGAAGCCCTCGTGGTCGAAAAACCCGTTAAAGAAGCCGCATCCCCCGATATGGGCGGCATGGGCGGCATGGGCGGCATGGGTGGCATGGGTGGCATGGGCGGCATGGGTATGATGTAATTCCTGATGCCCTCTGGCCCTTGAAAATAATCTCATGCAATTGAGCCAATCTGTCCCTTTTCTGGTTAACATCGGCATTAGGGACAGGTTTTTTTCCCCCGGGAAAAACTTTTTCAGCAGAATCTGCTTAATCTATCCTTTGCATTAGTCCAGACATTACACTAGAAAAGAAGGATTATTCCCACAAATCATGACACTGCTGACGGTTCGATCGCTCAAAAAAGACTTCGGTATCAAGGAAATTCTCAAAGATGCGAGTTTTAGTCTCGATGATCGCGATAAAGTCGGCCTGATCGGTACGAATGGATCGGGAAAATCGACCCTATTGAAAATGATCGCCGGATTGGAAGCGATCGATGGTGGCGAAATTCAAATCAATTCCGGGATGAAAATCGTCTATTTACCCCAGCAACCCGATCTAGACGATGATAAAACGGTTTTAGAGCAGGTTTTCGCCGATAGTGGCGAAAGTATGACTTTAATCAAGGAATACGAGGAATTGTCCGATCGCCTTGTCCATGAGCCAGAAAATCTGGATACTATTATGGAACGTTTGTCAAGGGTTTCGCAACAAATTGATAAACTTGCGGCCTGGGATTTAGAAACCAATGCTAAAGTTATTTTAAGTAAACTGGGTATCGATAATTTTAATGCTCGCGTGGGCGATTTATCGGGGGGATATCGCAAAAGAATCGCCATCGCTACCGCACTTTTAGCCGATCCTGACTGTTTATTGATGGATGAACCCACAAACCATTTAGACGCGCTTTCCGTGGAGTGGTTACAGAGTTATTTGTCCCGTTTTCGGGGAGGATTATTATTAATTACTCATGATCGCTATTTTCTCGATCGAGTGACTAATCGCATCATTGAAATCGATCGGGGAGATTTATCTACTTATTCCGGTAATTATGCCTATTATCTAGAAAAAAAAGCTTTAGCGGAAGAATCGATCGCCAGTAGTCAACGCAAACACGCAGGAGTTTTACGACGGGAATTAGAATGGTTATCCCGGGGACCAAAAGCGCGCAGTACCAAACAAAAAGCGCGCATCGATCGCATTCAGGCAATGGGTAATAAGGAATTTAAACAGGTGGAGGGAAAAGTCGATATTGCCACCGCAGGAAGACGCATCGGCAAAAAAGTTATTGAACTAGAAAATATCTCGAAAGCTTACGGAGATCGCACTTTAATTAAAGATTTTACCTATATTTTTACTCCCGAAGATCGCATCGGTATTATTGGCAGTAATGGGGTAGGAAAATCTACTCTCATGGATATTATTACCGGGAAAATTCTCCCCGATTCAGGCACAGTTGACATCGGTTCCACTATTCATATTGGTTACTTTGATCAACAATCCGATGATCTCAATATCAATGAAAATCAAAGAGTGATCGAATATCTGAAAAGTGTGGCCGAATTAGTCAAAACCCTAGACGGCAGCGTGATTACCGCTTCCCAGATGTTAGAAAAATTTCTCTTTCCTCCCGATCAACAGTATGCACCAATTTATAAACTTTCTGGAGGAGAAAGACGACGCTTATTTTTACTACGAGTTTTGATGAGTGCGCCTAATGTTTTAATCTTAGATGAACCCACCAATGATCTCGATGTGCAGACTTTAGCAATTTTAGAAGAATATTTAGAGGACTTTAACGGTTGTGTGATTGTTGTTTCCCATGATCGCTATTTTCTCGATCGAGTAGTTGATACTATTTTTTCCTTTGAAACGGGGGGTAATATCCGTCAATATCCAGGCAATTATTCCCTTTATCTCGATCAGAAAAAAGAGGAGGAGGAACCAAAAGAAAAAAAAGTCACCCCAAAAACTGTTAAAGCTTCTCCGTCACCCGTCAATAAGAAAATCTCTTTTAAAGAGAAAAAAGAATACGAAGATATCGAGAAACAAATACCAATTTTAGAAGCCAAAAAAGCTGAAATTGAACAGGTACTTTATGGAAAACCCCTAGAAGATTTTACTAAAATAACCGACCTTACCGAAGAATTAGCTCAATTAAGTCAAAAAATTGATAATTTAACCGATCGCTGGTTAGAATTAGCGGAAAAATTAGGCTAGGATAATCCCTATTTTCCCGATCAATTTAGTCAAAACTGAGTGATACTCAATCCAGTTATTAAAGACTGATTATCTATTCCCGCTTTTGCCTATTGCCTATTGCCTATCCTGATATGTAGCCTATACTCAAGGGATTTATTATGATAATTTCTGGTGAATCATCCTCATCCATGACCAGATCTACCGACTCCACCCGCAAGAGTGCCAAATTATCGTTAACCACCCCTTGAAGATAGATTTCCCCCATCCCTTCACCCCCCAGATCGATCGAGCCGAAAACTTGACCGGTTTTGGTATTAAAATTAAACTGAAAATAATTAGCCGAGGAGATTCCCTCGCTGACATTATCGTATTTAGCGATCTCTTGACCACTGTTATCATAAAAAGATACTTGAAAATTTTCTAAAACTCGCATTTTTCCCGAACCTTTTTCCGAAAAGATAGTCGGGGCCGTTTTTGCATCATAACTAAAAGAACCTTTAGCTGTATAGCCTTGATTTCCCAACCATTGAAAATCGATCGTCACTGCTAAAACCCCTTGGCTATTCATGTTAGCAACTAAAAGCCAAGCTAATAGTAAAGTCAATATCATCTTTTTCATTAGTCGGTTATTTCAGTTACAGCAGTTATCCTAATGGTGAGGTACGAAGTCTCTGGTTTTGGAGAACAGGGAACAGCAGACCCTAGCTAGTCTTCCAGAGATGATGTCAAATCCAAGCATACTTCATCTTTTTGTCAGGCGGTAAAGATGGCTTTACTTAATACTATTTTATCACTGCCCGGAATGAAATCGGCGGTCGCATCGATTCCCAAATTGCTACTGTTGAAGATAAAATTATCGCTACCATTACCACCAGTGAGTAAATCATCGCCTGAATCGCCAATGTACCATTAATATTATTAGTCCCAATTAGTTTGAGGTTTTCGACATTATTGGGTAAGGTTCGATTAATTGCGCTTTGTCAGGTGTCAGTAATAATTACTTGTCCTCGTTTTCATCTGTGCCATCACGATTATAGCAAAAGGGATTGCTACTTGCTTCTAGTTCTGACCATCTTTCCTCTGTTTAGTTCATTTAATCAAGAAAATTATTGAGACCATTGTTCCAAAAATTGCTGCAACTCGTCAAAAGAATTAACGGTTAGTGCCGATTTCAGTAACTCGTCTAAAATCGATAATACGGAAATTTTATCAACAGCTTGCTCAATTTCTATTGGAATGTAACCCAATCGCGTTTTTAAAACCATTTTAATATAATCACGAGCATTTTCTAACGCTCCAATTTCCTTACCAATTTCCTTACCAATTTCCTTACCGCGTTCTATTGCTCGTAACTCCATATTACTTATTAAAGGCATGGTTCTTTCCTCCTCAAATTGTTTGATTTTACTCTCTAA
>NZ_SFBY01000342.1:0-6376 GCF_007095505.1 Microcystis sp. M_QC_C_20170808_M3Col | reverse complement strand
GTCTATCTTTCTCTAAAAAAATGGAGAATCACGTTGGAGCTGTTTGGTATTTTATCCATGACTACAATGCACAGCAAAGCAAAGGATTAAGCCGCTATCACTACTACCGAATCACCACCGAGCAGTTTAAGGATTATTGTCGAGTATTTGAACAGTTTCTTTTCGGCACGGTTACTCAAAGTTTACTGCTTTTGCACTGCTATCCTATCGAGAGATTCCTAGTTAATGGTAAACCTTATTTTAGAGGTGATCACGACATCAGCTTGAGAAAGTTTCAAGCTTACTTAGGTCTTGGTTATTCCTATCAGATTTCTGGTGATACTTCTGCTAAACATGATAAAGTCAAGAAATCCTGGAAAGGGTCCGATTTAATGCGCTCTCACTTGTATGCTCATGCAATGGTTACTATTTGTCCTAATAAACCCGCTAAAACTGAGATTATTGGCAAGCTTAAGCATTCTTGGCTTAATCCCCGGATTCATATCTATTACGACCACGAAAATGGTCGAAGAATCGAAAAAAGGAAAGAATTACCCAGCTTTAAGGCACTGGGTAAGGATGGACTGTGTCGCTTGCTGTTTTATGAAACTAGGCTACTCTACCAACTTTTGACGGACAATTTGGTAAAGTGATTAAGTGACTAGGAAAAATTGAAGAATACTTTCTCACTTAGCCCGAGCTTTTATACTAACCGATTAAGAGGATAATTACCGTGAAAACAGCGAAATATTCCGAAAAAATTGCCGCTCTCTGGACAACATTCCTCTTGGGAACCCTATTTCACACCCAACTGGGGTTAATGCCGCTCTTCCATGGTCAATCGATCGTCGAGAGTCATCAAACCAGCAATCTCGATCCGATTTTCTGGGGAATGTTGCTCTTTTTTTTGCTGCCAATGTTAGCGATTATCGGGGTCAATTTTAGCGAAAGTCGCTCCTTGAGAAAGGCCCATTTCTGGCTGACAATTCTCTATTCTGTCTTGAATTTAGCCCATCTCATCGCCGATCTTTTGGTCAGACCGATCGCCTGGTATCAAATCGCTCTCATGGCAATTTTATTGATTATCGGACTGATTTTAAATCTAGTTTCCTATCAATGGCTGCGGTTAGCGATCGCCCATCCGCGCCATCTCTCGGAAAGTCATTAGCAGTGCCAAGATCAAGAGGTGGCCGGTTGACTAACTGATTCACACAAGAGGATGCCTTTTGATCTTAAGTTGGTGCTTATTAAGGCAAAAGCAAGCTTAAAACGTAGCTAAAGCGATTTTTTTTTGAAAATATAGCTTAAAAACTCCAATTAATCCCTATTATTTCCTAGATCAGCCCGTAAATTGCCCCTGTTTCCTGGCCGCCGCTGCGACCACATCTCACCAAATATGGAGCTTTTTAGCTATGATGGTTGAGAAGCAAGCCAATAAAGGGAACTTTCGGGGCTTGTTATTCATCAAAAAACTCCTGATCGGAGGAGTCAAATAGACTATATAGTTCAGATTAACGACAAATATTGGTTAATAGTAATAACGAGGTAATTATTTTGATGAAATCTCTCATTCGTTGGACGGCAACTTTTGGTTTAGTAGGAACGACAATGTTGACTTCGCTGCTGGGAAGCTATTCTAAAGCACTCGCTTTACCGGAAGAACAAATCGTCAGAACCTTGCAGTCTGTACCTGTCTTCGCTATTGCCGATGATCAAGGAGTTCCCCTAATTGCCGTGGGAGAAAAAGAACAGAAATTCACGGGAGTTTTTATCAGTCAACAGGACGCACAAAACTTTTTTGAACGACTGAAAAAAGAGAATCCTGAAGTGGCTAGTAAGGTTAAAGTTCAGCCTGTTTCTTTGGCACAAGTCTATAAAATGCAAGCCAGTCAAACCGATCAAAATCGTTTAATTATCGATTTTGTTCCCAAAGAGTCGGAAGTAGAATCAGCGAAAAAACTGCTCAGTGAAAGAGGTCAACAATATCAAGGTGGTGTACCTTTATTTGTGCCGAAAGCAGGAAAAGAGAGTAATTTTCTGGTGATCAATCGCAATAATCAGGATTTTATTCCTTTCTTCTTTGAAAAAGCCGCCGCTTTGCAAATGGTAGAACAATATAAAAAAGCTAATCCCGCAGAAGCAGCCACGGTGAAAATTGATGTTATTCCCTTAGAAAATGTCATCGCCACCCTACAACAAAGCAACGATGAAGCTTTAACTAAAATTCTCCTCTATCCTAGCCAAGAAACGATTGATTTTATTCGGGCAAATAGCAACCAAAAGGCTCCCAACCAACCCCCAGCAAATCAGCCACGCCCTAATAATAATACCAATAATCGCCCCGCCCCCGCACCCAATCGTTAAGCCTTGTGTCTGCTAGTATTTCCGGTCAAGAATTAAGTCAATGGCGACAACAGGCGATCGCTGATCTGCAGCAAGCGCAACTATCTGCCAAGGAAGTGGATATCTTTCTGCAAGCAGTGACAGATATAGATACTCTTTCCCTGCGCTTACAATCCTTTCGCGAACGAGAAAAAATCCCTTTGAGTTATTCTTGGTCGGAAATTACTAAACGCTGGCAAAAACGCCTTCAAGCAAGGGTTCCCTTACAGTATTTGCTCGAATCGGTGGTCTGGCGTAATTTTACCCTCAAAGTCTCCCCAGAAGTCTTAATTCCTCGTCCCGAAACCGAGTTATTAATCGATATTGTTGCAGAAACCGTCAGAGGAGAAGAAGGGGGAATCTGGGTAGATCTGGGAACCGGTAGCGGTGCGATCGCTATTGGTTTAGCCAGTATCTTGACAAAAGCAGAAATATATGCTATTGATTACAGTCAAACGGCTTTAGCGATCGCCAAAGAGAATATCATCAATACGGGTTTTGCCGACAGAATTATCTTAAAACAGGGTTCCTGGTGGACACCCCTAGAGAAGTGGAAAGGACAGATTAGCGGTATGGTGTCCAATCCTCCCTATATTCCCAGTGCAGAAATTCTCGACTTACAAATTGAAGTGCGGGAACATGAACCCCGTTTGGCCCTGGATGGAGGTGAAGACGGATTGACCGCGCTGCGCTATCTAGTGGCCACTGCTCCCGATTATCTGCGATCGGGAGGCCTTTGGCTAGTGGAAATGAGAGCCGGTCAAGGGGAAAAAGTAGCGCAAATGCTGGAAAATCAGGGCAATTATCGACAAATTCAGATTATTAACGACCTAGCAGGTTTCGATCGCTTTGTTTTGGCCGAGCGAATTTAGCGCAATGTCCCCGCTTCGCAGTCCCGCAGCCAGAGACGCACCGCTTGGCCGATGGTGCCTTGACTGGTTTCTAGGGGAGGTAAGGGGACTTGAGCGGGTTCTAGGGAAGCTAATTGACTGTAAATCGTCACTAATCGCCATCCTTCCCCAGTTTTAGTTAAAAATAACCAATGATAATTCTGGAGAGTGACAGAGCGATTTTTGCTATACTGACGCTCTAAAGTCGTAAAAAAAACCTGTTGAGTGTCATCGGCAATTTGACCAGAATATTGACTAGCAGTTAAAGGTAGGGGTGCAAATTCGGGACGACCGGCAATAATCACAAAAACCGGTGTAGATAATTCTGGATCGATTTGGGAGCGGGTAATAACTCGGTTAGCATAACCGGGTAAATCTGACAAGAGGCGATCAACTAAAAGATTTAAATCCTCTGGACAGCTAGAAAGAGGAAGACTAACGGCTGGGAAGTTAATCCCGAAAATAACCAGTAATACAGCTAAATATCGGCTAATTCTTGACAAATTTTTGCCCATGCTACCTTTGGCTCCTCGGCACCGGTGATCGGTCGTCCAATTACTAGATAATCAGCCCCAGCTTTAAGCGCTTGGGCCGGAGTCATCACCCGACTTTGATCCCCTTTGCTTGACCAGGAGGGACGAACTCCGGGGCAAACTAAGAGAAAATCCTCTCCACAGACGCGCCGCAATTGCGCCACTTCTTGGGGAGAACAAACCGCCCCATCAATTCCCGATTCCTTGCCCAATAATGCCAGATTTAAGGCATATTCCGATAGCTCTATGGGAATTTTGAGGTCGAGGGCTAATTCACGGGCGTTAAGGCTGGTTAAAACGGTGATAGCGAGAAGTTTTGGCGGGGATGGCAGGTCAGAGATTGCCCCTTTCGCCGCCGTCAGCGCTTGCCGTCCGGCCGTAGCGTGGAGGGTGAGTAAATCCACTTGATAGCGACTAGCTGAACGACAGGCCCCGGCAACCGTATTGGGAATATCATGAAATTTTAGATCGAGAAAGCTCTTTTTTTGTCTTTCTTGCAAAATGGCTAGAATTTCTGCACCGCTACTGACAAATAATTCTAGTCCCACTTTCCAAAAATTGACTTCCGGCAACAGATCGAGCAGTGCGATCGCTGATTCTAAATCCGGCACATCGAGAGGAACAATAATTCGGTCTGAGTTGGTCATATTGGGGTGATAAATCAGAGAAAAATCCAATCGGCAAAAGTGGCAGCCTGTCCGCAATAAATGCCATCACGATCGATGATATTCCAAACGATCGCTTTTTCAATGCGAAATAGTTGACCGTTTTTCGTGATCCTTACCCCGTGATAATCGTTGATATAGCCCTGTTTTTTGACTAAATCCAGCATTTTTTGGCGTTCTTGGGCGATTTCCTCTCCCTCTACCGTCGCTCGCGAAGGAGTTGCTAATAATTCTTGCCAAGTTAAACCCCAGAGATCGAGGGCGCCGCGATTACCATAATTGAAGATCGGATTAGTTTGTGTACCGTGGGAAACCAGCACAAAAGGGGCATAAAAGAGCATTTTACTCTGTTCTTTGCCAGTACCGATCCGGGGCAAAAGCGATCGCCCGATTAATTGTTCATAACTATCCAGCAGCAATTCCGTCCAAGCTATAATAGCTAAATCTTCCCAAATTTCCATAAAATTATCTTGAAAAACCGGTTTAATCTTGCCGTTGCCAATATTTATAGGCCGCGTAGGCTAAAGTAATCACTCCCGTCAGAATTGCCGACTCATCCACTAAAAATTCCGGATGGTGAAGGGGGGGATTAAGGAGGTGAGGAGAACCCACTCCCAGACGGAACATTGTCCCCGGGGCCTGTTGCAAATAAAGGGAAAAATCCTCGGCCCCCATGGAGGGTTCCGAGAGAATTAACACCCGATCCTGTCCCCAAGCTTCTAAACCGGCTTCTTCGACTAACCGGGTTAAAAATTGGTCATTTTGCACCGATGGCACGCCCCGACGATATTTTACTTGACATTTAGCGTTATATGTGCTACAGACATTCGTGACCAAACTCTCGATCCATTCCGGGAGATGGGCGTGGGTTTCTGGGTGCAGCGATCGCACAGTTCCCGCCATGCGTACCTGATCGGCGATGACGTTGGGGGCGCGACCACCGCTAATCTGCCCGATGGTGAGAACAATGGGACGCAAAGGGTTCTGAGTCCGACTAATTGCCTGTTGCAAAGTGGTGATTACTTGCGAGGCGATCCAGATAGCATCGATCGCCTCGTGGGGACGGGCCCCGTGGCCAGATTCCCCTTGAATAAAAATCTCCAGATCGTCGGCAGCTGCAGTTAAGGCCCCGTAACGAACCCCGATCGAGCGGGCCGGAATCGAGGGGAAAACGTGCAGCCCCAAAACGGCGCTGACATCCCGCATCACCCCCTCCCGGATCATCCAACTGGCCCCCTGGGCGATTTCCTCTGCTGGTTGAAAGAGAAAGCGTATTTTTCCCTCCAAAGGTTCCGAGAGACGGGAAAGCACCATCGCCACCCCTAAACCGACGGTAGCATGAACATCGTGACCGCAGGCGTGCATAATCCCCGGTTTACGGGAAGCAAAGTCTAAATCGGTTCTTTCTTGGATCGGCAGGGCATCCATATCGGCGCGGATAGCTAAAATTCTCCGATCACTGCCTTTTCCTGCCAATTCTCCCTTAACTCCCGTTTTTCCCACCGCTTCCTGCACCGATAGACCACAGGAAGACAAAACTCCGGCAATATAGGCGGCCGTTTGATATTCTTGCCCACTTAACTCTGGATTCGCGTGAATGTGGCGGCGAATCTCCACTAATCGGGGTGCGAGACTCTCGGCTATGTTTTTAATCTCGGAGAGCATGAAACCAGTTTTACAGTATCTTTAGACTTAATCATAGAGCATTTTTTACCTGAAAATTCGACTTGGCTGATTTTAAGTCTGCATTGTCTTCTCGGCATTCTTTCATCGAAAATTTTGGGTGGGAAACCCCGCCGTAGAACGGCGGCTTTACGTTAGAATTAAAAAGACCGTCTCGAAAACCAAGTGGGCGGACAGCACCTTGAAAACTCGGCTTAGGGGGTTCCGTTCAGAAAAGCTTGTCCGGGTAAAAAGTCGCGCGCAA
>NZ_SFBY01000341.1:0-3094 GCF_007095505.1 Microcystis sp. M_QC_C_20170808_M3Col | reverse complement strand
GATTGCCAGTAAGTTAACTTCAGTAAATGTTCTAAAAGTCGAGTTAATAAACTTTCTAATGCTCGTCGTTCACTTTTTCCCAAATCTGCCAACTCCTCTAATAAATTCGGCCAATCTACTGCTTGAAAATCCCCTTGACGCAATTGGTTGATCGTCGATTCTAACCAAAGTTGATAATCGCTATCGTAGAGATTTGGGATGGTAACTTTTATCATTTTTAAAATGGGGAAAAATAAGGATTTAAGCTGCAGGTATCCAAACTATAGGAGAAATTTGGGCTAATCAATCAGCTAGTCTTGCCGGTTTAGCCGAATTATCCTCAATCACATCTAACTGCGAAAAAACCGCCAAAAAGAGTGATAATAAACCTAGCTACTCCCAGAGTAACAAGGAAAGCCCGATGGTGAAAACAGTAATAGGTGTCGATTTAGGTGGAACCGCTATTAAAATTGGTAAATTTGACCAAGAGGGCAATTGTATCGAATCTCTCACCTTGCCCACTCCCCAACCCGCTACACCCAAAGAAGTCGCCCTTACCATACATCAAGGCATTTGTCAAGTAAATTTAGATAAAAGTTGTCAAGCCATCGGTGTGGGAACGCCGGGGCCGGCGGATGCTCAGGGAAGAATTGCCAAAATAGCGATTAATTTGGCAGGATGGCGGGATATTCCCCTCGCCGATTGGTTAGAAGAAAGCACGGGAATGCCGACAATTTTAGCCAATGATGCCAATTGTGCCGGTTTGGGGGAAGCTTGGTTAGGAGCGGGCAAACGGTTTCAAAACTTGATCCTGTTGACCTTGGGGACGGGAGTAGGAGGGGCAATTATCCTCGATGGTAACTTATTTGTGGGCAGCAAGGGAACGGCCGCAGAATTAGGCTTAATAACCCTTAATTTTGACGGTCCATTGTGCAATAGCGGTAATCAGGGTTCCTTGGAACAATACGTCTCCCGGCAAGCTATTCGCCGGATGACCGGCAAAGAACCGAAGCAATTGGCAGAATTGGCCGAAAAAGGCGATCGAGAGGCTTTAGAATTCTGGCAGGATTACGGATGTTTACTGGGGGCTGGTATCGCCAGTTTACTCTATGTTCTCACCCCAGAGGCGGTAATTATCGGCGGCGGCATTAGCGCCAGTGCTAAGTTTTTCTTTCCCTCTCTGCTCACAGAAATCGAAAGACGGGTGTTACCTAGTTCCAGAGAAGGATTAGAGGTATTAACGGCCGAGTTGGGTAATCGCGCCGGGATGGTGGGGGCTGCTAAATTAGCTTGGCAATTATTGGACTTCCGCGGGGAGTCTATTATGGCCGGATCTGACTAAAATTGTCTGACTTAATCGTGAATAATCAAGTGGCGATCGCCATCGAGACTCACGGCTCCCTGACGCTGAAATTCGCCTAACAAACGCGTCACCGTTACCCTCGTGGTACCGATAGCATTGGCGAGATTTTGATGGGTTAAACGGATCTTTAAACGACTGCCTTGGGCGATTGGTTCTCCCATTTCCCGCTTTAATAACTGTAGTAACTGCTGGAGACGTTCCTCCACTCGTCTGAGTCCTGCGATCGCAAGAAGCGATTCCGTTTGTTGTTGACGACGGATCATTTGATTTAACATCATCCTAGTTAATTCCGCCGAATTTTCGACTTCGGCGATCGTGTACCATTTTAGGTACAGTTCCGACAAGGCTCTGGCGTGATAGGATTCCAGATGGGTCAAATTTAAGCCAAAAAAGTGGGATGAATGAACCCAGCCTAGTAAAATTTCCTCTCCACTCTCAGATACTTGACTTAGTTGCGCCATACCCCGATAAACTTGCCAGACTCCATCAACCACCAGAGGAATATTTTCCCCGCGATCATAAAAATGGAGCCGACGACTCTCGCTATAGTCTTCTCGGAAGGGTGAGACGCTGGGATTATAGGTCAGCAACATGATCAAAGTTCTCCTGGGTGAGGGGCTAACAATTTTAACCCCACTTTACTGTATCAAGGTAAACATTAGGTAATCCCCAGATTAACAGTTATCAGTTATCAGTGGGTCAGTCATCAGTTTTCAGATGTGAGTTATCAGTTCACTGTTTACTGTTCACTGTTCACTGTTCACTAAAAATACTTCCCTCTCTCCCCGCAACGGCTCGACTGAGCTTCGCCGAAAGTCGCGCACGAAGTGGTCTCCCATCTCCCCATTTCCCCATTTCCCCATTTCCCTCTCCCGAAGCTGAAAAACCTAAAGATCATTAATTTAAAGCATCTTTAAGAGCCGTGCGAGCGGCCAGATGATTGCGAGTCGAGGTGAGAATTTCCGATTCTCGTTGCAGACGACTGACTGTATCCTGCATTTCTAATAAAGCCTGTTGTTCCCCGGCCACACCGTAGAGATTACCCGCCACCCAGTAGGATAATTCTAGGGGAAGACTGGGCAAATCGTCGGGGAGTTCAATTTTTTGAGCGGTTAATTTGGCTGATAGATGAACCACATCCCGCAGCAGTCGATCCACTTCTTTGGCCAGAGGTCGCAGATCTTGGGTGGTGGGGACATCTTCAATCCACTCCACTAAACCGACACGATAGGGTTTTTCCCGGACGTATTCTAGGACACGGAAGCGCTGTTGACCGATGGTGAGAATTTTTAACCGATCATCTGGGAGACGTTGACAACGGACAACTTCCGCACAACTGCCGACTTTAGCAATTTCTCCCGTGGCTGGATCTACCATTAAGACCCCAAAACGGCGATCTTCTTCCAATATCGTATTCATCATAATCCGATAGCGAAACTCGAAGATGTGCAGGGGCAGGGGACGACCCGGGAATAAAACAACTTCGGGAAGGGGAAAGAGAGGTAATTCTCTAACGGCAATGGAAGAAGTGGCCATAGGTTTAGTAAAAAAAAACCGATCTTCTCTTATTTTTACACAATCCCCCCTGAACCGCTAGGCAAGGGCATTGACAGGAGCCAGTATTCAGGAGCCAGTATTCAGGAGTCGGGAGATTGCCTTTATTTAGGGTCTGCTGAAAAAGTTTTTCGGTGGGGGTTGGGGGTTGGGGGTTGGGGGTTGGGGGTTGGGGGTTGGGGGTTGGGGTGTGGGGTG
>NZ_SFBY01000340.1:0-8629 GCF_007095505.1 Microcystis sp. M_QC_C_20170808_M3Col | reverse complement strand
GTCAGACTTAAGCAATTAAGCGTTTTTCGCTATCTGCGTCAACCCCGTTCAGCGACCACCCTAAAAAAGTGGCGTGGTGAGGAATCGCCGTCCGTTTTACGGCGGCGAGGATGTCAAGTTTTCTTCTAGAAATCCTCGACCGCTCGCGGCAGTTTTTTCTCTAAATACTGTTGATGGGACTGATCAGCCAGATAATAATCTCCTGCGGGTTCGATCAAAGTAACGATATCCTGCTGAAACTTTCCCGATAGTTGTAGTTGACGCTTGGAAGCAGTGGCGATTAACTTTTGTTCCGGGGTGTGATAAAAAATAATCGATCGATATTGTTCTCCCCGGTCCGGTCCTTGGCGATTTAACTGAGTCGGATCATGGATTGACCAAAAAACGGCTAATAACACCTCGTAGCTTATCTCTTGGGGATTATAAGCAATTTGTGCCACTTCCGCATGACCGGTAATTCGCGATAACACATCGAGATAACTAGGATTGGGGAAATTTCCCCCCATATAACCCACAGAAGTCGCTAAAACCCCGGGTAAACGCCGAAATGAGTCCTCGGTTTTCCAAAAACAGCCGGCCCCAAAAGTAGCTTTTTCGCCGCTATTCATTTCCCCTCACATCCTTGGCAAATTCCACCACTGCTTTTGTAATTGTCTCGCTTAAATTAGCATAAACTTTGGCAAAAGGGGGAGCTTTTTCGGTTAATCCTAGAATATCCGCCGTTACTAACACCTGACCATCACAATCCTCCCCCGCACCGATACCAATCGTCGGTATAGTCAATTTATCGGTAATAGTAGCGGCTAAATTGGCGGGAATATGTTCCAAAACCAGGGCAAATACTCCCGCTTTCTCCAAGGCTAAAGCTTCCTCGATTAATCTTTGTGCATCCGATGGAGTTTTTCCCTGCTGACGGTATCCCAACCGATGGACCGACTGGGGAGTTAATCCGATATGACCCATAACAGGGATGCCTATCTCGGTTAAACGGCTAATAGTCTCGATCATAGCGGGATAACCTCCCTCTAATTTTACCCCTTGCACTCCCGCTTCCTTTAACATCCTTCCTGCCGAGTGAATTGCCTGACTGACACTTTCCTGATAGCTGAGAAAAGGCAAATCACAGACAACTAAAGCTTGTTTTACCCCGCGAGACACGGCCGCTGCGTGGTGAATCATCGCCTCTAGGGTGATCGGTAAAGTGGTAGGATAGCCCAAAGCGGTCATAGCTAAGGAATCACCTACCAAGATAATATCAATTCCCGCCCGATCGAGCAGTCGCGCGATCGGATAATCCCAAGCTGTGAGAGTAACAATCGCGCGTTTTTGCTGCTTCCACTCGATTAATTTGCTGATGGTGACTGCCATTATTTATTCACTGCGGACAGCTTCGAGGATACGGGAAAAATAGAAACGAGTGCTAGTCATACTCGTCCGTTCAATTTTAAAGCCATTTTCGTTGAGAGCGGCGACAATAGTTTTTTCCTTGTGTTGATAGGCACGAGTGGTTTTACTCGGACCGGGGAAAAATTGACCAATTTTCTTGAGAATGGTTAATAAACAGGTTTTAGGGGCAAAACTGAGGATTAAACGGGATTGAGCTAGGGATCCCAGGTGTTTAATCATTCCTAAGGCTTCTTCTGTGGGATAGTGAATAAGAACATCAACACAGATGACTGTGTGATATTGGCCGGTTAATGCTTCTAAATCTTGAACGGCAAAGGTGAGTTTACTGGTATCTGCTAACTCTTTGGCTGCTCTTTCCTTGGCTTCTGTCACCATTTTCTCAGAAATATCACTGGCGAAAATAGTTGCGCCCGCTTTAGCGAGGGGAATACTAAGACTACCGACTCCACAACCGGCATCACAGATCGAGAGATTAGGCAAATTGTCATCACTTTCTAACCAACCGATAACGGTATCGATCGTCTGTTGATGACCGATGCGAATATCTTTTTGTACTTTGTTAACTTCGCCATCCCCATAAATCCGGCGCCAGCGATCGAATCCTGTGGCGTTAAAATAGTCCTTGACTATGGCTTTATCGTCTAATGTGTTGGTCATAACGAAATCTAAACGAGCGGAGATGGTTATTACTTCATCCTACCGTGAAAGCCAGTTTTCCGACTGAATCATTGGGGGTTGCCGTCAGAACATAAGTATTGCGGATTTTCAAGCTCTCAACGGTTGCCGCTGATAGCTGACTCCTGACTGCTAAGGAGAGGACCCAGAGCGATTGCAAGTCTGTGGAAAAGCTTAATTTGTTTTCCGCTTCACCGTTAGTTAACCTAAAGTGAATATCATGTAATCGTTCCAAGATTCGGTCAATAAGGGTTCCATGTCAATTATTACCCATAGAACTAAGATCGTAGCCACGATCGGCCCTGCCAGTAATTCGCCAGAAGTCCTCAAGCAGATGATCGGTGCGGGGATGAATGTAGCGCGGCTAAACTTTTCCCACGGTAGCTACGAAGATCATGGGAAAGTTGTTGCCCTTTTACGGCAAATTTCTCAAGAATTAGACAATCCTATCACTCTCCTGCAAGATTTACAAGGGCCGAAAATTCGCGTTGGTAATCTCCCCAATGGTTCGATTACCATCAACGACGGCGATTATCTCACCCTTGTACCCATGGATGAGTATCGGGGAGAAGCGAACACCGTTGCGATCGATTATCCCTATCTGGCCGAGGAGGCACAGCTAGGTGAGCAAATTCTCCTTGATGATGGCTTATTAGAGCTAAAAATCGTTGAAATTAACGGAAAAGACCTAAAATGTCAAGTGTTGGAGGGAGGAATTCTCAAAAGTCGCAAGGGAGTTAATCTACCCCGTCTCAATTTGCGCTTACCTTCCATGACCGAAAAAGACAAACAAGACCTAGAATTTGGTCTTTCTCAGGGGGTTGATTGGGTTTCCCTGAGTTTTGTTCGTAAAGGAGAAGATATCAAGGCGATTAAAGCATTTTTAGCCGAGAGAAATCATGGGGATGTGCCAGTGATAGCTAAAATTGAAAAACCGCAAGCGATCGAAAATTTGGAGTCAATTATCGAGGAATGTGACGGAATTATGGTGGCCCGGGGCGATTTGGGGGTAGAATTAAGTCCCGAAAAAGTCCCCATGTTGCAAAAACGCATTATCAAACTCTGCAACATGAAAACTATTCCCGTCATCACTGCCACCCAGATGTTAGAAAGCATGATTCACAATCCCCGACCGACTCGGGCCGAGGCTAGTGATGTGGCTAATGCGATTATCGATGGAACCGATGCGGTGATGTTATCGGGGGAATCAGCAGTGGGAGATTTTCCCGTCAAAGCAGTGGCTATGTTGGCCAAAATCGCCCATGATGTGGAAGCGGATGTGAAGTTTGATAATGTTCCCCCCAATCAGTCCGATGAAACTCACGCTCTCAGTGAGGCTTTAGTGGCGATCGATCAAACCCTTGATCTCCGTTATATTGTCACTTTTACCACTTCTGGCTACACTTCGCTACTGGCTTCTAAGGAACGTCCCTCGGTTCCCGTCATTGCCATGACTCCCAATAAACGAGTCTATCACCGTCTCAATCTAGTCTGGGGTGTGATCCCGATTCTTCTTGACCATCAGGTGTCTGTCTTTGAGGATGTGTTAAAGCAAACGGAATCAATTCTGCTTCAGAAAAATCTCGCCCAATCGGGCGATAAAATCCTGATTATGGCGGGAATTCCCATGCAGAAAACTAAAGGCACCAATTTCCTCAAAATTCACACGATTTCGTAAGTTCTAGGAGTCGGGAGTCAGGGGACAGGAGATAGGAGACAGGAGACGGGAGATAGGAGATAGGAGATTATTTCTATTTATTCTCCCCACACCCCACACCCCACACCCCACGAAAAACTTTTTGCCGCAAAACCTAGATACAGATTTCGGGCGGTGGATTGGTTGTGATAGAAATATAAATATCGATCGCTTGCTATCAATCTTGATGAAAAGACGATATTTTCTGGCTTTTATCGGCTCAATTGCCCTTAGTTGCTTATTATTTCTGGGCATAAACCTTTTTTCATCTACTATCACCACCGCGCAAACCCAGACAATTCTAGTTTCTGCCGCCGCTAGTCTCAAAGATGCCCTAGAAGAAATCAAGCCGGGGTTTGAAAAAGCCCATGGCAACATTAAAGTTAACTATAACTTTGGTGCGTCGGGGGCTTTGCAACAGCAAATTACACAAGGTGCGCCGGCCGATGTTTTCCTCTCGGCCGCGACTAAGCAAATGGACGCTTTAGCAAAAGCTGGTTTGATCGATACAAGTACCAGAAGAAAACTGCTCACTAATCGCCTAGTTTTAATCGTTCCCAAGAATTACACCCTAAAAATTAGCGATTTTCGTTCCCTGACTAACAGTAATGTCAAAAGAATTGCCGTGGGTGAACCGCGCAGCGTTCCCGTCGGTCAGTACAGCGAAGAAGTTCTGAAAAATCTCGGCATTTTAGAGCAAATAAGACCAAAACTGGTCTTTGCTAACTCTGTCCGTAATGTTCTCGCCGCCGTAGAGACTGGTAACGCCGATGCTGGCATTGTTTACATCACCGATGCCAAAATTTCCGACCAAGTAAAAGTAGTGGCTACGGCTGCCAATAATCTCCATTCTCCGATTATTTACCCGATAGCTGTGATAAAAGCTAGTAAAAACCCGCAAGCTGCCAAGACTTTCGCCCAATATCTCACCAGGACAGCCGCTAAAAACATTTTTGAAAAATTCGGCTTCGGAATAGCCAGATAATTTAGGGGAAGTGGGGAAGTGGGGAAGTGGGGAAGTGGGGAAGTGGGGAATTTCAACTAAAACCCGAAAACCCCAACACCCCAACACCCCAACACCCCCGCAACGCGCACGCAGTGACCACCCCAATACCCAACCCCTGACCCCTGAAAAATGCCAGACTTTTCCCCCCTATGGATATCCCTGAAAACCGCCACCATTGCCCTGATAATCATCTTTTTTCTCGGTATTGCCGCCGCTTATTGGATGTTGGGCTATCGCGGACGGTGGAAATCCCTAATCGAGGGAGTTTTCATCGCGCCCTTAATCTTGCCCCCGACGGTGCTAGGCTTCATTTTACTGCTCCTATTCGGCAAAAACGGACTATTAGGACAGTTATTAGACTTATTTAATTTTCGCATCGTTTTTACTTGGTATGCCGCCGTTATCACCGCGACGGTGGTAGCTTTTCCCCTGATGTACAAAACCACCCTCGGCGCTTTTGAACAGGTGGATGCCAATCTTTTACAGGTTGCCCGCACTTTAGGGGCATCGGAAGGGAAAATATTCTGGCGCGTACTTTTGCCCCTCTCCTTCCCCGGAGTATTAGCAGGATTAACCCTAGCTTTTGCCCGCGCTTTGGGGGAATTTGGGGCGACTTTGATGTTAGCGGGTAATATTCCGGGGCAAACTCAAACTATCCCGATGGCGATTTTCTTTGCTGTGGAAGCAGGAGCGATGACCGAGGCTTGGATATGGGTGTTTATCATCATATTAATCTCCCTATCGGGAATTATCGCCGTTAATCTCTGGCAAAGTCAACGCAAACAGCAATTAGGACGACCGGGAGAAAGCAAACCTAACGAGATGGAAGACTGGCTGCAACCCTGGGAGGGTCGCGATTTTGCCCTTTTAGAAGCTGAAAATCCCCATTATAGAGATAAAATAGGCTTATTTGTCGATATAGAAAAATATTTACCCGGTTTTAACCTATCGGTAACTTTTAACTGCCAAAATCAGCCCCTAGGACTATTAGGAGCTTCGGGGTCGGGAAAAAGCCTGATTTTGCGATCGCTGGCTGGTGTGGAAACGCCCTCAAGGGGTCGTATTGTCTTAAATGGGCGCATTCTCTTCGATTCCGAAAAGAGAATTAATCTGCCCAGTCGTCAGCGTCGTATCGGTTTTGTGGTGCAGAATTATGCCCTTTTTCCCCATCTCACCGTGGCAGAAAATATCGCTTTTGGTCTCTCGCAAAAGTTACCCACAAAAATTATCCGTCAGCAGATTGCCAACCAATTAGAATTAGTGCAGTTACCCGGCATGGAAAACCGTTATCCCCATCAATTATCGGGGGGACAACAGCAACGGGTCGCCATCGCTCGCGCTTTAGCTAGTCGTCCGGAAGCTTTATTATTAGATGAGCCTTTTTCTGCCCTTGATACCCATCTACGCGCTCAATTAGAACGTCAGATGATCAAAACTTTAAGTAATTACGATGGCGTGACAATTTTTGTTACCCATAATATGGATGAAGCCTATCGAATATGCGAGAATTTATTAGTTATGGAAAAAGGGCGGGCAATTGCTAATAATTCTAAACAGAAAATTTTTGACCGACCAGATAGCGTTAGTTTGGCAAAAATTACGGGCTGTAAGAATTTTTCCCGTGCTGTAATCATTAATAATCAACAATTGGAAGCCATTGATTGGGATGTTAAATTACACACTGTTTCCAGGATTCCCGACTATTTAGCTCATACGGGAATTCGCGCCCATCAAATTATTTTTGGTCGAGATTTAAGCGATATTAATACTTTTCCCTGTTGGTTAGCTAATGCCATTGAAGGACCCCATCGGGTGACTCTCTATCTGAAACTTAATCAACCCTCCAACCACGACCGTGATTTTCAGATACAAGCAGAGTTATATAAGGATAAATGGTTAGAAATCAAGGAGCAAGCTTTGCCTTGGACTGTTACTTTATCTCCCCAGCGTTTATTATTATTAAAGTAATAGGTTAATTTTTATCAAGTGCTGACAGATATAGAGCTTCTAAAATCCAAGACCATCCCGTTAAATACCCGCTCGTGTCATTAGTTAGTGAAAAAGTCTTATCTGGAGTTATAAAATCATGACTGAAAAGGAATCTTGTGATTGGATAATGCGAGTGGATTTACACTTACCCACTCCTGATGAAATGCTGGATGAAATGTTAGAAATAGCAGCAGCGATTGCGTGGGTTAATTACCGAGTGGAGGGGCCAGGTTGTCTGTGGCTGATGGTCAATTCCTGCTGTGAACCTAAATTCATGTATCTGCCAGATATCAAGTTAAGGCGAATTGCCGAAAGAGCGCATCCAGAGGTAGATATTTACGATCCAATTAACGAACTCCTGCTGTTAGTTAGTCCCAATTGGGAAATATTTCCGGGGGAATTAGTGGGAGATAATGAAACACATTTTTACTACCGAATTAACGTCAAAGAACGAGTAGGAAAATCCTGTGAAGATTGCTGGGAGGTTTGGGGAGAAAAGTTGGGAGAAGTTGGTCGAGAAGGAATGGTAAAAGTAGTGGAAGATGTCTAAAGTGTCGATTGAGTAATTGATTGCTCACCACAGAGACCCAGAGGACACAGAGTTTTTTGAGTAATTTTTCTGATTAATGAATTAGTGTTATATTGGTTCTGAGTACGAGGGAAGCATTCCGATAGAAAATCTCCGGTTTCAGGAATGGGTTATTGTCCGAATGCTTCGCCCCTACTCAAAAATTTATTATATCTTCCGAAAAAAGCGATATTGATTTATTAATTGGTTTTTGAAAAATGGTATAAGCCAATAACACCACTCCAAAGGGGTCTAGTATAATTAGAAGAGGTTGATCAAAGGGGATTTATGGACGATAAAACCGCAAAGTCAGAAGAATCCGAATCTGAAGAGAAAAAAGAATCAGATTTTGACCAGGAAAAGGAACAGGCTCAAGTTTGGACGGGAAAAATCACTGCTTTTTTTGCCCATCAATTCCGAACCTCCGCTCTTTCCCTTCCAATTATCGGGGGTAGCATTACAGGCATCGTAACTTGGGTTAGTCAACATGACACGGTTAAGGCGATTATTGTCGGGGGAGTCACTTTTATCGTCGCGGGCTTTTTTACCTACGGATCAGCCTGGAGTAAAGCGTTTTTAGAAGTAGCAAGAACCAAAGGTAAAGATCACGGTAAAGGTACAGCCTTAAGCTTTTTTGTTTGGCTAGACAAAGGACTGGAAAAAATACGTTGGCAATTAGCTAATCCTGACGGGAAATATTTAATTAAATTACGGGATTCAGATTGTCGTTATGATGATATTGAAGGGATTGAAGATGCAATCTTTGGTTTTTCTACCCCGGAACTAGAAGAAATTTTTATTAATTTGGATCTGAGTCAATTAGAACTGCGCTCAGAAGAAGAATCTAAAGGTACGGGGGATGATATTTGGAATTTATTGCGACGGGCTAAAAAGAGGACAAATTTACGGTTGTTAATTCTGGCTCCTGGTGGACGAGGAAAAACGACTTTATTGCGTCATTTAGCCTATAACTACGCTCTAAAACAACCGAAACAAAATGCACCTGTTTTAATTCCTGTCTTTTTACGTTTACGGAGATGGCAGGAAGTGATTACCACCACAGAAGGATTGGATTTACCAACCTTAATTGAGCGACATCTAAAACAAGATATTTCTCAAGAATTAGATTTACCTCAGAACTGGGCAAAAAATCATTTAACCCATCAGCGAATGTCAGTAGATGGAAAAGTTTTTATTCAATAGCGATCGCTAAATGACAAAAGGTCAAAAATCCTTGAACTATTTAATACAGATATACTTAATAAGGGGAAATAATAATAAAAACTTA
>NZ_SFBY01000034.1:0-19627 GCF_007095505.1 Microcystis sp. M_QC_C_20170808_M3Col | reverse complement strand
TCAGGGAAAAAGTACCTGAATTTTCCCCCTGATCACTCCCATGCCTGGTACTTTTTGATTGACAAAAAGTCTAAAAGTCTTACCCAACAAGGTTTTTAGATTTATTCAGCAGACCCTAGTTAGTAACTGAAACTTCTAAATTTCGGTTTAACTTCTCCCTTGTAGAGTAAATACAGCGTTATTCACTCACTCAAAGTACAGTATTAATTGTAAAACTGTCGGTTAGAGGACTGTGCATAATGATCCCCGATCAATTTCATCGCCTTACTGTAACGCTGTCTGAAGGGAGGCTATTAATTCCGACTAAATTTCTTTACTACTAAACTAAGAAAATATAATTATGACAAATTATCAAACAGAAATCAAAGTTCCTTTAGATGTTGCTGAAAATTATTGGAATGCAACGGAAGAAGAACGCCAAAAAATAGCAGAAAAAATCGCTTTTTATCTTCAGTCTTCAACCTTATCTAGAAAAGAATCTCTGGACAAATTATATAAAACGATGGATACTATTGGACAAAAAGCACAAGAGAGAGGATTAACACCTGAAATTTTAGAATCTCTCTTAAATGAAGATGACTAAACGCTTTGTTCTCGATACCAATGTTATTATCAGTTAATATTGAGGGTTTACGCCAACGTTTTCGAGAGTTGCTCAAGCTAGTGAAAAAGTGAGCCTGAGAGCAGTTATCTTAATGGTGAGGTAGGAAGTTTTCGTTTTGGGTAGCAAATTAGGTTATACTTCAATGTTAAGAAATGTAACCAAGTACAAAACCCTTACTGTTGCCTTGTCTAAACAGTTAACTTTATTTTTGTCCGACTACCGAAATTCTCAGCCAGCAATTTATAAGCAGATCAATGTCATCTTGTCAAGTATTTGAACAATCAATTCAGATTAAAGCTAGTGCCACGACGGTGGAGCGTTGTATCACGGATTTAGAGTTAATGCGTCGCTGGTTGAATCCGGTGTTAGTTTGTGAACCTATCGGGGATTGGAAGACCGATATCGGTGGTAGAAGTCGTTTTTTGATTCAAATCCCCCTAATTCAGCCGACGCTGAAAAGTACGGTGATTGAGAGAGAACCGGGGTTAATTGTCTGGCAATTTGAAGGCTTTTTTCGCGGTTGCGATCGCTGGGAATGTCAACCCAATGATCGCGGCACTTGTCTAATCAATCGTTTTGAGTTTGCCATTCCTAATCCGGTTGTGGGGTGGGGATTCCAGCAATTCGCCGCCAAATGGACTAAAAAGGATATGGAAGCGCAATTAAGACGCTTAAAACGAGTAGCCGAGGAAATTTATCTACTTTCAGCCGAAAGTTAAGCTGATGCAGTGGTAAGCGGGGGGTGTTGGGGATGGGAGAATACCCTTATCCCCAACAGCTAACCCCTGATCCCTAATCGATCGAGATCGACTGGGGACCGTTACCGTTATCCTGATTATTGTCGTTAAAACTGACTAATCCCTGCTGTTCTAACCATTTTTTGAGGGGATCGTCCGAAAGTTTCAAGCGCAGTAATCCCGAGGCAAAACCACCGAAAAAAGCGATCGGTTGTTGAATCAGTTCTTTAACAACGGGTTGTAATTCATCGAGAAACATCTTATTCTATCTCCTGATATTGTCACACCTATCAATGTTAAGTTAATTGAAGTGATTCTGTAAGACTAGCATGACTGAAACTTCCGACACGGTGAAAAAATCTTTCCGGCTAACCCCGTTTATTTTCCTAGGAATACTGCTCATCTGGCTAGGAATTAGGTTAATTGCTCCCGATAGCGTCAGTTTATTCGCAGGTACTCGTCCCGATTATTTGGGAGTCAGGGAGGGTAAACTGGCCCCTTGTCCGGTCACTCCTAATTGTGTTAGTAGTCAGAGTCAGGATCAGGCTCATTCGATCGAACCCCTTAGTTATCAGGGTAGCGGCAAAGAAGCGATCGAGCAATTAGCTAAAATTATCGCTTCCCAACCGAGAACTAAAATTATTAACCAAGATAGTAACTATCTCTACGCCGAATTTAGCAGTCAATGGATGGGATTTGTCGATGATGTGGAATTTTCTCTTAATCCTAGCAAAAATGCGATCGATGTTCGCTCGGCCTCCCGGTTAGGAGAATCGGATTTAAATGTCAATCGAGAGCGAGTGGAAACCCTGAGAAAACTCTTTTCAGTGAGCAGTGAGCAGTGAGCAGTGAGCAGTAAACAGTAAGCAGTGAAAAGACAGCAGTAAACTGCCATTTGATGATGCTCACTTAAAACTCAAAACTGATAACTGATAACTGATAACTGAATACTATAAACTTGAAAAATTATGTTTCGTCCCCAACCGATACCAGCAAAAGCAGGACAGGAATCCGTCTGGGATTATCCGCGTCCCCCGCGCCTAGAATTATCGCCTAAACACCTAAAAATTATCTTTAATGGTGTGATAATTGCCGATACTAAAAGCAGTTATCGAGTTCTAGAAACCAGTCATCCCCCAGTTTATTATCTACCACCCCAAGATATTAAAATGGAATACCTGCAAGCCACAGCAGAAAAGTCTTTTTGTGAGTGGAAAGGTCTAGCGGGATATTACAATATCACCGTTGGCGACCAACAGGTAATTAACGCCGCTTGGTATTATCCGGAGCCAACACCAGAGTTTCAGGCAATTAAGGATTATCTGGCTTTTTATCCCGCCAAAATGACCGCTTGTTATGCCGACGGTGAATTAGTACAAGCGCAACCGGGTAACTTTTACGGGGGATGGATAACCTCCGATGTGGTTGGTCCGTTTAAAGGCGTTCCCAATAGTTGGGGCTGGTAATCAGGTTAAGTAAGTAGTCGTGCAAAATTAACTTCTTGGTTAGGAAAGGCAAAAGGCAAGAGGCAGCTTTGTTCTCCCTGCTCCCCACACCCTACACCCCACACCCTACACCCCACACCCTACACCCCACACCCTACACCCCACACCCGTTAACTCCTAGTTTCTACTTTTGACGAGAAATTATGACTATATCCCAACCCGATCTAGAACCCACTTGGATGACGATTATTCGCCTCTTGCGCTGGGATAAACCCGCCGGTAGGTTAATTTTGATGATTCCCGCTTTATGGGCGGTATTTTTGGCGGCAGACGGGGTGCCACCGCTACCCTTGATCGGGGTGATCATTTTGGGAACTTTGGCCACTAGCGCCGCCGGCTGTGTAGTTAACGATCTTTGGGATCGGGATATCGATCCACAAGTCGATCGCACCCGTAACCGTCCTTTAGCGGCCAGAGCTTTATCGATCAAGGTTGGTCTGATTATCGCTCTGATTGCTTTCTTTTCTGCCGCAATTTTAGCTTTATATCTCAATTTCCTGAGTTTTTGCCTATGTTTAGCCGCCGTTCCCTTGATTATCTGCTATCCTCTCGCCAAGCGTTTTTTTCCCGTACCCCAATTGGTTCTTTCTCTCGCTTGGGGTTTTGCGGTTTTAATCTGTTGGAGTGCCGTCACCGGATCCTTAAATAGTAATACATTTATATTATGGGGAGCGGTGATTTTTTGGACATTGGCATTTGATACAATTTATGCTCTGTCCGATCGAGAGGATGATCTCAAGGTTGGTATTAACTCTAGTGCCATATTTTTCGGCAAATACGCCCCGGAAGCCGTGGGGGTCTTTTTTGCCCTAACAGTGGGTTTATTGGCTTGGGAGGGGCAAAAAATGCAGTTATCAGCCTCTTTTTGGCTAGGGTTGTGTCTAGCGGCGATCGCTTGGTTGCGTCAATACTGGCTGTTACGTCAATCGGATTTACCCAAACCAGTTTATGGTCAAATGTTCGGTCAAAATGTTTGGGTCGGTTTTATTTTATTAGCGGGTATGATTGCAGGGAGTTATTTTTAAATAAGTAAATAGAGTAATTTTTTACTCTTTCGGTCTTCCTAGGTGTTTTTTAAACTCGATCGCTCTAAAATTGAGTTAGTAACTAGCCAGACAGAATTAATTAGACATATCTAACCACCTCTTGCCTTTTGCCTATCCTAACCAAGAAGTTAATTTTGTCCTACTACTTAAATTACCGATCCTTAACCAATGTCTAACTCGAAATCCGATAACGTTTGGGATCACAAACCCCGTTGGTGTCAACCTTGGTCGATTCTGTTGACGGGAATTACCCTGATTGCTGGGTGTTGGTTTTTAACCCAGCGTCTCTGGTTAACTCTACTCCTATCTATTCCCATACTCCTTTGGTGGTTTGTCTTCCTAATTCTTTATCCGCGGACGCTGCAGCAACAGTTAAACACAGAAAGAATCGGGGAAAGCATTGATTAAAACAGGAAAGACAGGACAGGGATTTTTATCCTGTAATTGACTACTTTCATCCCCGCGAAAAGTGTTCCAACGAAAAGGAGCTTTTTTTTCACTCGACATCCATAAAAGTCTTTTTGCTCGCGTCATCGCTACATACAAAAGTCGGTATTCTTCAGCTTTTTTAAGTTGTCCAGCTTCTAACCAAGCGCTTAAAGGTGGGGGAATAATTGGTATGCTGTCGGGGTTTAAATAGCGTTGGTGAACCGCTGCTCGAATTTGCGCTCTGGCCACTTCTGCGAGGGTAAAATCTCCTAAAAATTTCGCCCCATTGGGAACCCAAGGTTTACCAGGTATAATATCTTCGTGAAGAAAGGGAATAAAAACATAATCCCAGTCTAAACCCTTGGCTTTGTGCATAGTAATAATCGTCAGTTGTCCGGGACGAGTATAACAATCGTCGTTATCTTCTTCCACTCCTTCAAAGCGCTCGGAGGCGATAATTTCATTGAGAGTATTAATTGTATTTTTTAGAGAACTATTACCAGCAGTTTCCTGATAAATACGGGCGGTTAATTTTTGCAAAGTGGCTAATTCTGACCCCGAATATTGGAGAGTCATAGCGAAAAAAGATAAGAGTTGATAATGGGGTAATTCTAATCTAGCTTTTAATAGACTGCAGCAATAACGACGGGCGATTTTTTCGTTAGATTTGAGTTCAGGATCGAGGGGAGTGGGATAAAGAAATTGTTCGGGATAGGTAACTAAAGGATTTAAGTCTTGGGCAGTAATTAAACCCCTAAATTGTAGCACTTCTAAAGCCCCCTTGAGATAATCGGGAGAGTGGGGACGTTCGACAAAAGCTAATAGTTTCAGCATTTCGGCGGGAATTTGGGAAAAGCGATCGATCTCATTAGCTTCAAAAATTCTGATTTGATAACTTTTATAAAAATGGGCAAATTTTTGAGCAAAAAAGTGTCCTTGTCGATTTTCTCTGACGAGGATAGCCGCATTATGTTGAGGGTTTTCTTGGAATAATTTAACTAGACGTTTTTCAATTAATTCCACTGTTTGATAAATGTCATCGGGTTGATAAATTTCTAATCCTTTTCCCTCCTTAACTGGATTAGGTTGGGGATCTTCAGCACCGACGGGAAGAATCGCTTGAACTCGAAAAGGAGCCTCGGTAACTTTATGATTATCTTTTCCCTGTTTCCAATCTCGATCGACCCATTGTAAAACTAAATTAGCAGCTTCAATAATTTTAGTATTGCTGCGACCTGCTTGGTTCATAGTGGATAAATTGCCTTCGTTTTGACAACTTTCACAAAACCAATTAAAGTAAACAGGATCGGCAGGGGTAAAGGTAGAATTAATCGCTTGATTGGGATCGCCCACGCGAATTAAATTAGGTATTTCACCGTCATTATTTTTTGCTAAAATAGTAATTAGTTTTTCTTGGAGAGGACTAGAATCCTGTGCCTCATCTTCAAAGACTCCAAAGACAGATTTTTGCCATTGTCGGCGAATTTTTTCTTCATCTAATACTCGCAAGGCTCCTAAAATCATGTCATCATAATCTATATAGTTTTTCTGACGCATCAGGATTTCATACTGTTGGTACAAACCACTAGCAATAGCGAGAATTTGATAATTATCGTCGGTGTAGTGGCTTAATTCCCAGACTTGCTGCGGTGATAATCCCGAACTTTTTAGCTCATGAATGGCCGTATAGGCAAGACTAGGTAAAATTTCGGTTCTCAACACCGATTGACGGCGTAATCTTTCTGTTTCTTCCCCATCAAATTCCACTCCTTCTAATAACTTTTGATAACGAATTGGGTCAGTAATTAGCCATTTTTCCACCGAGTTTCTAATAATTCTGTGGCTAGGAGTCGGAATAACTAAGGTAGAAGATTCGAGGTATAATCCCGATAATTCCGAGTAACGACGGGCCAATTGTAGGGCCAGTCCGTGCAGAGTTTGGACGCTAAAACCTTGGGCCGAAAGTTGTAAATCTTGCAAGCGTTGTTTAATTTTAGCTTTAATACTAGCGGCAGCCGAGCGCGTGTAGGTGACAATAATTAACTGTTTTTTAGCATGAAGTTGCTCACGAGCAATAACCATAGCGGCAGCTACGGCCAAACTGTGGGATTTTCCTGCCCCTGGCACCGCAGAAATGGCCATTTTTCCCCCTTGCCAATCGGCTAATTCCTGTTGTCCGGCTCGCAGTTGTTGCCGGAGATTGACCAGTAAACTTTCTCGATCAATTACTTTAGTTTCGCTCATTATTCTACGCCAATTTTATTTTTAGTTTAATTGTATTACTATTAACACTGTCCACTTAAAACTGTAATCTGATAACTGATAACTGATCACTGATCACTGATATATAGCCAATTTTGTTGTACTTCTACTCGAATTTTGCCGGTTAAGGAGGAAGTGGCATCGCGATTAACACCGGTAATGAGATTAACCACTGACTCAACTTCGGCAAAATTAGGGGATGAGGGTAAATATTGAGCCAAAAATAAACGAATCACTCGTCTTTGTATCGCTAGAGGTAGAATTTGTAAAGGGGAGCGATCGAGTCTTTGTTGATCTAGATCGATAACCCGGCGAAAAATATCCTGGGCAATACTATCTAAATAATCGCTTTCTGCTTCCAAAATTTCGGCAGTTTGGGCGAGATGTTTTTCGATTTGGGTATTTAAATTAGTTTGCAGGTAGGGTAATAATTCCTGACGGATGCGATTGCGAGCATAGCGTAAATTCTCATTAGCTCGATCGTACCAGATCGGTAATTCTCGACTTTGACAAAAAGCGAAAGTTTCCCCGCGAGTGACATTTAAGAGGGGACGGACTAAAAAAATATCTGGGGTTAAACTTGTCAACCAAGTTAAGGCAGAAAGTCCATCACTACCTGCCCCGCGCATGAGATTATAAAGAAAAGTTTCCGCTCGATCGCTCCTCGTGTGTGCCGTGAGAAGATAATTAAAACCCTGTTCTTGGGCTATTGTTTGTAAAGCTTGATAACGCCATTGTCTGGCCTTGGCTTCAGTTTCCGCCATGGGGGGTGCGGTGGTAATATAAACAGGTAATTGCCAAATTTCGGCGATTTCCCGCACATGAGTGACTAATCCTCGGTCGGAGGACCAACGGTGATCACAATGAGCGATCGCTAGTTGCCAACCCCAACGAGAGCGCAAATCCAGCAATAATTGCCCTAAACAGAGGGAATCCTGACCTGCCGACAATGCCACTAACAGAGACGCATTTTTAGGTAGTAATTGTCCCTTTTTCACCGTGGTTTCCAGACGAGTATGGAGAGGTGTCCAAAAATTAGCCAAAATTTTTAGATTTATTTACTTGACAAGGGTGTGAAAAGTATTTTCAGTGAACAGTAATCAGTGATCAGTAATCAGTGATCAGTAAACAGTAATCAGTGATCAGTAAACAGTAAAAAGACAGTAGGAAACTGCTATTTAATACTGCTCACTTAATACATAATGCTCACTTAAAACTCAAATCTGGTAACTGGTAACTGGTAACTGGTAACTGATAACTGATAACTGGTAACTGGTAACTGATAACTGATAACTGATTTAAGCTTGCCAATTAACCCAATCTTGGGGTTTTAGGAAGACATCATAGAGTTTTGCTTCTGGGGTGTTTGGTGCAGGTTGATAACAGTATTCCCAACGGACTAAAGGAGGTAAAGACATCAAAATCGACTCGGTACGACCGTTAGTTTGCAGCCCAAAAATTGTGCCACGATCATAAACTAAATTAAATTCTACATAACGACCGCGACGATAGAGTTGAAACTGACGTTCTCTGTCACCGTATTCCGTCGAGTGCCGTTTCTGGACAATAGGAACGTAAGCGGGTAGAAAAGCCCGGCCACAGTCATTAATGAAACTAAAAATTTCTTCCCAGTTGCGGGGTTGTTGGGGAGATAATTTTTCTGAATAGATAGCGGCATCACTTTCGGCAAAAGGACCACGATAGAGAGGGTCTAAACCGTCTTGGTAATCAAAGAAAATCCCGCCGATGCCTCTGGCTTCCTGACGATGATTGAGATAAAAATATTCATCACACCAGCGTTTAAAAACGGGATAATATTCGGGATGATGTTGGTCGCAAACCTGTTTAAAAGTGCGGTGAAAATGACTAGCATCTTCTTCAAAAGCATAGTAGGGAGTTAAATCAGCGCCACCGCCAAACCACCAAACCGGACCTGCTTCAAAATAGCGATAATTGAGGTGAACCGTGGGAATATAAGGATTGCGAGGATGCAAGACCATCGAGGTTCCCGTGGCATAAAATTCATGACCGGCAGCCTCGGGCCGTTGTTTGGCAATGCTAGGAGGTAATTCTTTCCCCCAAACTTCCGAAAAATTCACCCCTGCTTGTTCAAAAATTGCCCCTTCCCGCAAAACTCGCGAACGTCCGCCGCCACCTTCGGGCCGTTGCCAACTATCTTCGATAAATTTTGCTTGTCCATCCACTTCTTCTAATCCCTGACAAATTTCATCCTGTAGGGATTTCATAAATTCACTGACGCGGCTACGGCTGTCACTGGCCGGCAAATTGGCAAGGGTGGGGGTTGTGGTGAATGCAGTCATACTCAAGGATCAAAGTTGATAACTCAGTGATTATATTACTACTGGGTGATGAAACGGCCGCTCTTCGATACTTAACTTAACATTTAGACGGATTGGAAGTGGGGAAGTGGGGGAGTGGGGAGAATAAATAAAAATAATCTCCTGACGACCGGCGACCGGCTCCTGAATTTCGCCCGAATTAGTCTCAATCAGGTTTTTTTAAGAGTTTTGCCCCACAGTTTTTACAAAAATTGGCATCTATATCGTGACGGGGTAAACCACAATCTGGACAAGGATAATCAATTTGAGTGCCAGATTTTAATAGTTGTTTAGTCAGATCGCTAATTTGCAAGGGAATTAACAAAACTCCCGTTAAAATCATTAAAACTGTCACCATTTTGCCCCCATCAGAAAGGGGAGTTACATCCCCAAATCCCACGGTAGTCATAGTGACAACGGCGAAGTAAAAAGCCTCAAAAAATGTCCGATAGACTTGAGGATTAATCGGGTGTTCGATCTGATAAATTAAACCAGCATAGACAAAAATAATCGAGAATAGAGTTAGTAATATGCGAGTAAATACTATCTGATCAGAAGTTTTAATCCGAAAAATAGAGAGATCGGAACCAAAAAAACGAATCACTCGCAAAATTCTAAACCAGCGAAAAATTCTAAAAAACCTAATATCAAAAAAACCAAAAAATAGGGGCAAAATTGACAATAAATCTAGAATGGAAAAAATATTAAAAACAAAGCCTAGTTTTGATTCCGCACACCAAAACCGAATTAAATACTCTAGGGAAAATAAGCTTAAAATTCCCCAATCAAGCTGACGTAACCACATTTGCAAAGTGACGGATAAGGGATAGGTTTGAGCCACATAAATCCCCAAAGATAGTAAAATTAATGCCAAGATAAGCAGATTTACCGTCAGTCCGATCGCCGTGGTGACATCCTCTAAATAAAAAGCTATTTTGGCACGAAAAGGGATCATAAATTCAGCTATCAGTAAACAGTAACCAGTAATCAGTGAACTGAAAGCTCACATCTGATAACTGATCACTGCTCACTGATTAAGGCAATTCCACCGAAGTTGGTTTAGCAATATGAGGCAAACCCCAACCCAGTTTTTCCCGGAGGATGCGGAAGAATTCCGTCGATTGCAGACGAATAAAATGGACTTGGTGGGGCGATTTCTGCACATTAATTCGATCTTCTGGCAAGATATAAGAACCGCCATTACCGTCCACTACCATCACCATCCGATTAGCAGTTGCTGGGAAAATATTTACCGTTTCCTTGTCAGAAAATACCAAAGACCTCGAAGCTAAAGAATGGGGACAAATGGGGGCTAATTGTAATACCGGCACATCAGGAGTTATTACCGGACCCCCGGCGCTGAGAGCATAGGCAGTAGAACCGGTAGGAGTGGAGAGAATCACCCCATCGGCAGCGATATCGACGGGTGCGTGTTCACCAATTTGAATCTCAAAATGACACATACTGGTGAGGGGTTCCCGGTGGACGACCACCTCATTGAGAGAAAGTGCCTCCCAGAGGAGGGTATCTTCGCGAAACAGTCGCACCGTGATCATCGAGCGATTTTCGATGGTGTAATTCCCTTCTAAAACCTGCTCTAAGGCGGGTTCAAGCTGATTTAGGTAAATTTCGGTCAAAAAGCCCATGTGTCCCGTATTGACCGTTAACAGGGGCAAATTGAGGGTGGCCAACTGCCGGGCCGCCGATAGGACTGTACCATCACCCCCCAACACGATCGCAAAACTTAAATCCTGATCGAAGTGGGGGGGGACTAACTGATCGATCGGGGTAAAACAAACCGGACGAGAGGGTTTGGAATGGCCTAGCAGGCCACCGCTGCCGGTAGCCATAAACACCTGCCAACCTAAAGAAAGTAGCTGATCTTGTATCTGATGGGCTGTTTTACAAGCGATAGGCTTAATATCGTTGTAAATAATGCCGATTTTGGGCATTGACAAATTTTCCTACTGCTGGTTCACGCTTTCTTTTTGAAAGGAGTTTTCTTCTTCTTCTGAGCTTTTTGTTTCTCGAAGTCGATTTCCTTGAGCTTCTTGAGAATGCGGCTAAAGTATTCTTGTAAATAGGATTCTAAAGTAGTTGTTTGACTCGGATCAAGGCCAAATACTTGATAAACTTCTTCCATTGGGCCATCAAGAGCTTGACCACTAGCGAGAACTTCCGCAAAAGCTAGTCGGTCAGATATATTATAAGTCCATTGGAAACAACGGCTTATTCCCCGCATAAAACGCAGTAATCCCATGGGTAAACGCCAAATTTTGCCCTCTTTACCCGATAAGCGTTCGCAAACTTCGATAATTTCTTCAGCTTTCCAAGCTTTGCTGCCCACCACAGGATAGGATTGACCGACGGTTTCGGGGACTTCTAGGGCGCGAACGGCGAATTTGGCGATATCTTGGGTGTCCATGTAGGCGATTGCTGTACTTTCCCCCGTGATCCAGACCGTTTGATTATCTAACATCGGGATGGCGTATTGACCGATTAAACCCTGCATAAAGCCACAGGGACGCAGAATTGTATATTTTAACCCCGATTCTGCTAGAAATTTCTCGGTACAGCGTTTTATCTCCATTAAAGGCACGTTGGGATATTTTTCGGCATTGAGAATCGAAAAGAAAATAAAGCGATCAACTCCCGCAGTTTTGGCCGCTTGAATCAGATTAACTTTACCATCCCAATCCACCTGTTTAATGCTGGCTGAGTCCGTCGCCCGGGCAGTAGCGGCATCGATCACCGCGTCCATTCCCTCTAAAGCGGCAATAATGGTACTCTTATCCCGTAGGGTTCCCCCGACTAATTCTGCGCCCCATTCCTTCAAAAAAGCCGCTTTTCTCTGACTGCGTACCAAACAACGCACTTGATGTCCCTGATCGATGGCATGACGCACGATCTGTCGCCCTAGGGTTCCTGTCGCACCGACAACTAATACTTTCATCTATAATTAATTTTTTGTTACATTTGTTAACACTTCTCTAAGATACTATCAAAAAAGTGGATCATTGGGGATAGAAAAATTCTAAGATTCCCCGATCCCCGTCCAGTTCTACCATTGTTCCCACCGGTAAAGCGGCATTATCGCCATCATGACCGAAAGGTAACTCAGCAATAACCGCAATGCCTAAATCGCCCAAACGCTCTTTTAAGACTTCCTCTACGGTTTGACTATCACTGTCGGGGGCTGCCAGACAACGGCTAAAACGACCGAGAGCAATGCCTTTAATTTGGGAGAAAATGCCCAGCATTCGCCACTGAGTTAACATTCGATCGATCCGGTAGGGGGCCTCGGTTACGTCCTCTAGGGCTAAAATTACCCCCTCTAGGGTGGGTTGAACCGAGGTTCCGAGGAGATGGGTGGCTACGGTTAAATTAGCTGGTAATAAGCGTCCCCGCACTTTGCCCCCACCCCAACCTTGACCGACAAGAGGGGCTAAAGGACGACCTTCCAGAAGAGAAAAGAGGCGATCGATTGATTGGGGACTTTCTTGGGCTAAGGTGGTTAAAACTGCCCCGTGAACGCTACAAATACCCTGTTTCGCTAAACTCCATAAAATCCCCGTCACGTCGGAAAAACCGATTAACCATTTCGGGTTAGTTTTTGCCCATGTCCAATTTTCCAAGAGGCGAGCGCTACCGTAACCCCCCCTAGCGCAGAGAATTGCTTGACAATCGGGATCTTGCCATGCTTGGGCTAAAGCTTGACGACGTTGCTCGTCGCTACCAGCGAGATAACCGAGACGATTGTCCCAATTCTCGCTCAATTCCACTTGATAACCCCTCGATCGCCAGATTTCTACGCCTTTTTCTAGGGCGACTAATTCCTTGACGGCTCCACTGGTGGCCACCAGAGAAACTTTAGCACCGGGTTGCAGAAATGATGGGATGATCATAGGCAGATTAAGCTGAAATTACAGGCAATTTTGTGGCAGCATGAAAACTGACAGCATATTTTATCGAATGTTTCTCGATTTTCCCGATTCGTTCTTTGAATTAATCGCTCAACCCGATGCTATGGTTAGCAATTATCGATTTACTTCCCAAGAAGTTAAACAACTAGCTTTTCGATTGGATGGTTTATTTTTGCCGCTCGATCATCTAGAAAATTCGCCCTTTTATCTGGTAGAAGTGCAGTTTCAAAAGGATGAAGACCTATATTATCGATTATTTTCGGAACTTTTCTTATATCTTAGACAGTATAAACCTGTGTCACCCTGGCAGATAGTTGTTATTTATCCTAGCCGAGAAATTGAGCGAGAACATCCCCAGCAATTTGCAGATTTGTTATCCCTAGCAAGGATTAAAAGAATCTATCTGGATGAATTGGCAAATGACGAGACTCCTTCCTTAGCGATCGCCATGATCAAATTGGTTACGGAAAGTGAGAGTCAAGCTATCAATTCTGCTAAGATTTTAATTAAACAGGCTCAAAGAGAAGTGAGCGATCGCTTAGTACAGAAAAATGTCATTGATTTAATCGAAACGATAATCATTTATAAGTTACCCCAAAAAAGTCGGGAGGAAATTGAAGCTATGTTGGAACTGCAAGACCTAAAACAAACTCGTTTCTATCAAGAAGCTTTTGGAGATGGAATTGAACGGGGAATTGAACGGGGAATTGAACAGGGAATTGAACGGGGAATTGAACGGGGAATTGAACGGGGAATTGAACAGGGAATAAACTTGCAAAAATTGAAAACAATTCCTCTACTGCAAGACCTCGGTTTAACCCCGCAACAAATCTCGGAACGCTTAGACTTGACTCTGGAAACAGTGCTTAACTATTTGGCACAACAGCAACAATAATCAATCCTGTTTAAACAGTCTAGAAAAGCAGCAATTGCTAAGTATTGGGAAAATGAATAGTAGCGAATCAGTGACCTTTAGGCTATCAGCGATAACTCGATGAATAACGACTTATTGACTTTTCTCTTTTGTGTTGCCCTTCTCATTCTCTATCTAGTTTTTTCAGCTTTAACCGAGATGGGAACAAAATGGCCTTGGACAAAAAAATAAGAGAAATACTTATAAAGGTTAATAAACATAAAATCGGGTCAGGGATTCGGTCATTGGAAAAATTCTAGAGATTTGCTATCTAAACAATTAACTCTATCGCTCTACTGAGAAAATATGAAACTAATTGGTGATATTTCCCTGAGCTTGGATTTATTCTTGTTGCTTTTTTTCTGGCATTGTCTCATCGGTGGCATTGCTACAGTCATCGCTATCAATAAAGGCTATCCAAGATTAAATTGGCTAATCTTCGGACTTCTGGGAGGAACCTTTACCTTTTTTATCGCCCTCTTTCTAGAAAAAAAGCCCAAAATTTAAGGGATGATATTGCTTGATTATCCTTTAATAGTTCCCATCAACACCTCTAAATCTTCTGCGTCTAACTCCTCTGGGATGCCATTACGAATTAATTCCGAAAAATCCTCATTGGGAACCATAAAACATAGTGCATAAAGTCTTCCGTCCCCCACATTTCTAATCTCGTGAATACCTGTGGGACGGACTAATAAACTATCCCCCGGACCCAGGGGAATCGGTTTACCATCACAGATAGCCATTCCTTCCCCTTTGAGGATAAAAAACATTTCTACGGCAAAATGATGACGATGGGTAGGGGTGCGACCGTGGGGATCGAAAATTTCCACACAAACGGTCAAGGAATCCCCCGCTACGGTAGAATCGAAGACGATCGCTAAACGATTCGTATCCCCAGCACTAATGCGAAAAACTTGATAATCCCGGGGAGATCGAATCACGGGTAACATACAATGATCGCTAGTTAGTTGGCTATTCATCGCTGATTTCGATCGAAGTGTGGATGATTCTAAGACTAGCAAAAATTTTCAACTTCGCTCGATTGCGTCCACCACTTTACTCACATCTACGATCGCATCCACATCATGGACGCGCAGGATATCGGCCCCCTTAGCGATCGCTATTGCACAGGCCGCCGCCGTTCCGAAAACTCGTTCTTTTGGGTCATCTTTGCCTGTAATCTCGCCAATAAAGCGTTTTCTCGACAATCCAATTAAAATAGGTAAGTCTAAATCCCGAAATTGCCCTAATTCTCGCAATAACTCAAGATTTTGTGTCCCGGTTTTGGCAAAACCAATCCCTGGATCGATGATAATATTTTCCCTAGCAATACCCCAATGTAAAGCTTCCTTAACGCGATCCTGTAAAAATTCTTTAATTTCCTTGACTAAATCGTCATAATGTGTTAGAGATTGCATGGTTTGCGGATTGCCCCGCAGGTGCATGAGGATGATGGGAACGGCCAATTTAGCCACCGTGGGCAATAATAGGCGATCGAAGGTTCCCCCAGAAATATCATTGATCAAATCGGCCCCGGCGGCGATACCTTGGGCTGCCACGATCGCCCGGGTAGTATCGAGAGAGATAGGAATAGAACTTTGTTGTCGAATAGCAGTGATTACGGGGATAACTCGCGATAATTCTGCTTCTAGGCTAATTTCTTCGGCTCCCGGACGGCTGGATTGACCACCGATATCGATTATATCAGCCCCGGCCTCGATCATTTTCATCGCCTGTAGCAGGGCATTTTCAACATTGTCAAATTCTCCCCCATCACTAAAACTATCGGGAGTAACGTTTAAAACACCCATGATATAGGTGCGTTTTCCCCAAGCAAAAATATGTTCACGAATTGCCGTTAAACTTGACATAATACTAAATCCTGTTTCAAAAGTATAGGAAAGTGGGAACTGGGAAAAAGGAGCAGGGAGAATAAATAAAAATAATCTCCTGAATACTGATAACTGACGGTGATAGTTAATTTTTAGGGAGGGAAGAATCTTTTAATTCAAAATAAGCTTGTACTTCTTCTTTCCAGAGTTGATATTTTTCTTGAATTAGTTGATATTGACTAGCAAAATCGAGGGGCAAATCAACGAGATTGGTATCGATATCGGATTGCACTAATTCCCGTTCGATCAGGGTTTCTCGGATAAATTTTAAACATTCTTGTCTCAAAGTTTCCGCTTGATAAATAATTAGCTGGACTTGATTAATTGCTCGATCGTACAATCGGGTTTGTGAATGAAAAATTTCGGAAGATGCGGCCAGATTTCGCAGTCTATGTAATTGATTTCTCTTTTCTACTAAACTGGCAATTTTGGGGTTAATTTCAAAAAGCAAGGTTTTCACCAGAGGAGCCAAGCGGCGAGTATTAGTATAATCGTAGTTATCAAGGTCTGATTTAATCAGGTGTACCTGTTGTAAATCGACGGTAATATCGTGGAATTGTATCTCGGTTTCGGTGATGCTGGGATGAATCGTTTTAACTTTCCAAGTAGTAATAGAAGTCAACTGCTGGCGATCACTATTAACCATTTGCCGCTCCATTTTCAGCACATCAAGGGGAATGCTATAAAGTTTTTTCTCAGGAATATAGATGACATCGCTACCGAGAATGCGATCGATTTTAGGACGACGATATAAATAATGATACAGGAATCGATAAAAGCTTTTACTGCCTTGAAATATCTGGACAAATAACCAAATTTTCCAGCTGAATAACCCGCTAAGAAAGCGTCCGAATAGATGGGAATTCGAGGAGGGGTTATTCATGAAATTCCGTGATCATTTATCAGTGAGATATTAGGGGTTGGCTGCTTTTCAGTGGTAAGCAAACAGTAATCAGGGATAAAGATGAAGATAACTAACTAATTAACTTAAAACTTACATCTGATAACTGATAACTGATCACTGATCACTGATCACTGATTAAGGACGTTCTCCGGGTAGATTTTTTGACGATGTTGGTTTCGATCTTACCTGTTGACGACCGTTGCGAATAACTTGTAACATTTCCCCTAATTCTCGATCGAGATGTTCTAAAACTGCTTCAGCATAGTCGTCAGCGCCTTTTTGAATTTCATGACATTCAGCTTGGGTTTTTTGTCGTAACTGTTGCACTTCCTGCACGGTGCTATGACGCATCTGTTCGATTTCATCGAGGGTTTGTTGTTGCAAGGATTCACACTCCTGCTGAACCCGTTGACGAATTTGGGCCGCTTGCCGTTCTGCTTGTTGAATAATACCGGACTCATCGAGAATTTGGGCAGCCCTTTGTTGAGCGGAACGAAGGACTTGTTGAGCGTATTCTTCTGCTTTAGTGATAATTTCCTGTTCTTCCTGCAAAATTGCTAAAGCTTTCTGTACTGCCGGTGGCACGGTTTCATAGATGAGATCGATCTGTTCGGATATCTGTCCCTCATCGATGATTGTCCAATGGGTGAGGGGGATATGGAAACTATCAAAAATCATCTCTTGCAGACGCGCCAAATCCTGATAGATATCGAAATCGACGGGTGGACTGGGAACCCCACTATTAGAAGTGTTAGGTACTGCTTTTCTGCGATCATTAGGTTCTCGGCGCGCCATAGGTTCAGATCGTCCTCATTGCTGTATTCTAGTATGTTAACTGTAGTATGAGTAAATATCTCTAGAAACGTTTTCTGGGACTAGATGGGTGACGGAGCCACCGAATTGAGCGATTTCTTTAACCACGCTACTGCTTAAAAAACTATATTCTTTGGTGGTGGCTAAAAAAACCGTTTCGATCCCTTCCCAGAGGGTTTTATTGGTATGTGCCATTTGCAGTTCTTTTTCAAAGTCTGAGAGGACCCGCAACCCCCGCAACAGCACCTTAGCGCCTTTCAATCTGGCATATTCAACCGTCAATCCTGAAAAACTGTCTATCTCAACGTTTTTCAGGTGTTTTGTACAGTAACTGATCTGTTCTATGCGTTTTTCGACGGTAAATAAGGGGTTTTTATGGGGATTGCAGAGAACTGCCACGATTACTCGCTCGAATAGTGGCACACTGCGTTCGATAATATCTAAATGACCGAGTGTAACTGGATCAAAGCTGCCGGGGTAGATGGCGATCATTTCTCAACCTGCACACCTCGCCAAAAAGCGATATATCCTTTAATATTTTGGGCTTTTGGTTTAGGATCGGGATAATACCAAGCGGCATCTTTATTGTCCTGTCCATCTACCCTAAGAGTATAATAACTAGCCTCTCCTTTCCAAGAACAAATGGTATGGGTGTTACTGGATTGAAAATATTCAGCTTTGATGGTATCGGGGGGAAAATAGTAGTTTCCCTCGACAATTTCGCAGTTATCGCTTTCCGCTACCACTGCACCATTCCAAATCGCCTTTGCCATGACACTAACTCCTAGTTCTGGTTCAAAATTATCTTACAACAGAGTTTGTAAATGTTGAACCAGTTGGTTAACCTGCACCACTCCCTCGATTCGATCGATCGGTTGACCATTTTTAAAGACTACTAAAGTCGGTAAAGCTTGAATACCATACTTACTGGCTAAATTGGGATATTTGTCTGTATCAATTTTGACAATTTGTAGGCGATTTTTGAAATACATTCCCGTTTGTTCTAGAATCGGAGCCATCATTTGACAAGGACCGCACCAAGTGGCATAGAAATCCACTAACACGGGGAGATTAGTGGTTTGCAACAGTTCCTGAAAACTGGAAAACTCTTTTTTGACTGCCATAAATTGTCACCTCGCCGGAAAAATAGCCTTTTTCCTACTATAGCTTTTCTAAATATTCCTTGATTTCTCCAGAGCAGTCATCGATCGCTGGGAAAATGCTAAGTTAAGTACAGACTCTGAGCCAACTGTCCATGAACATCCTAACCAAGCTGCTTTTTCCCGAAACTAAAACCCCAGAGCAAGTAGGTTCACCGCGAGTACAGAAAAGCCGCCGGGGAATCGAAACCAAATCCGCCGCAGAAATCGTTATTATGCGACAAGCGGGTAAAATTGCCGCCACAGTCCTTAAGGAAATTGCCCAGATCGCTCAACCCGGAATGACGACGGCGGATCTGGATGCCTACGCGGAAAAACGTATCCGCGAAATGGGTGCTACCCCTAGTTTTAAAGGTTATTATGGCTTTCCTGCCTCGATTTGTGCCTCCGTCGATAACGAAGTCGTTCACGGTATCCCTAGCCCGAAAAAACGCCTCAAAGCTGGTTCTGTGTTAAAGGTAGATACGGGGGCCTACTACCAAGGTTATCATGGGGATTCCTGTATCACGATCGCTATCGGTTCCGTCTCTCCAAAAGCCGAAAAATTAATCCGCGTGGCGGAAGAAGCCTTATATAAAGGCATAAATCAGGTAAAAGCTGGCAATTATCTGCTCGATATTGCAGGAGCGATCGAAGATCACGTTCAAGCTAACGGTTTCCAAGTGGTAGAAGATTTTACCGGTCATGGAGTCGGCAGAAATCTCCACGAAGAACCCTCGGTATTTAATTTTCGCACTAATCAGTTAGCCAATGTCAAACTCCGCACCGGAATGACTCTGGCAATTGAACCAATTGTCAACGCGGGATCTAAACATACCAGAACTTTGCGCGATCGTTGGACGGTGGTGACGATGGATAATGCTCTCTCCGCTCAGTTTGAGCATACTGTCTTAGTAACCGCCACGGGGTACGAAATCTTAACCGAGCGCAATAACCTATAAAATTGTCTATCTAGGGTCTGCTGAAAAAGTTTTTCGGTGGGGGTTGGGGGTTGGGGGTTGGGGGTTGGGGGTTGGGGGATGGGGGATGGGTTTTACCGATTTTCAGGTGGTCAACTACCTAATTTTCAGGGAAAAAGTACCTGAATTTTCCCCCTG
>NZ_SFBY01000339.1:0-15025 GCF_007095505.1 Microcystis sp. M_QC_C_20170808_M3Col | reverse complement strand
TCAATTCCGATGGCTTTATCTGTTACTGGTAGAGGCTTAATCGTTGGGTCATCAAATCTAATTGAGATATGCCAGCGTCCAGAAGGATGTAATCTGACTGTTACTGTGCTTGGTTCACAAGCTTCTGGTATTTGTCTTGACCATCGAATAGGTAAAGGTTCTGTGCATTTAGCTAAATAAATTTGTCTGTCTTTAAATTTAAGGCTGCCCAGCAATGCTCTAAAGTTGATAAATATCAATCTAACAAAAACTCAAAGCCTTAGTATACAAGCTTTACAAGCATGAGTTGTTGATAGTTTTACATGACAGGTTCGGTAGAGCCGCATATATTTCGTAAATGTGTTAATATTTAACAGTAAAGCCGTCGTAGAACGACGGGGTTTCAGACCCAAATTTTCGATGAAGTACGCTCTGGTTCACGAGTGGTTAACCCCAAAAGCGACGGGGGGATCAGAATTAGTGGTTAGGGAGATTTTACAATGTCTAGAGGCGGATTTATACGCTTTGATCGATTTTGAGTCCACCAATCCCGATAGTTATCTCTATGGTCGCTCGATCGGGACAACTTTTCTGCAAAATTTCCCGAAAGCGAGAAATGGCGTACAAAAATACTTACCTTTTCTTCCCCTAGCGATCGAGCAGTTAAATTTAGAGGATTATGATGTAATTTTATCCTCCTCCCATTGTGTGGCTAAAGGGGTTTTAATTCGACCGGATCAGGTGCACATTTGTTATTGTCACACTCCGATGCGTTATGCTTGGGATTTAACTTTTGACTATCTAGCTAATAGTAAGTTAGGACAGGGATTACCCGGTATTTTCACCCGTTATCTCTTGCATGGGTTGCGTCAGTGGGATGTGATTTCTGCTAATCGTGTGGACTATTTTCTGGCTAATTCCCACCACACCGCTAGACGAATTTGGCGCTGTTATCGACGGGAGGCAAAAGTCATTTATCCTCCCGTACAAATCGAGCGTTTTCCCTACCAAGAGAAAAAAGAAGATTTTTATTTAGTAGTCTCTCGTTTGGTTAGTTATAAAAAAGTCCCTTTAATTGTGGAAGCGTTTAATCAATTGGGATTACCCCTAGTGGTTATTGGAGATGGTCCACAAATGTCTTTAATCCGACAGTTAGCGAGGAATAATATTCAGATTTTAGGTTCCGTGTCCGATCGAATAGTAGCAGAATATATGTCGAAAGCAAAAGCGTTTATTTATGCTGCTTGTGAGGATTTTGGTATTGCTTTAGTGGAAGCGCAAGCTTGTGGTACTCCCGTGATTGCATTTGCTGCCGGAGGTGCTTTAGAAACCGTGCGAGAGCTGCGGGAAAATTCTTCCCAGGGAACAGGATTACTTTTTGGGGAACAAAATCCCCAATCCTTGCTGGAAGCGGTTAAATATTTTGTTGATCACGGTGATAAAATTGATCCAGAAAATTGTCGGCAACAGGCTAATAGATTTACACCAGAGGTTTTTAGAAATGCTTACAGTTTGTTTATAGAGGAACATTCAATATCTAAAAATTATTGCTAAGTTTAATTAGAGCAGTTATCTTAATGGTGAGCTAGGAAGTTTTCGTTTTAGGGAGTCGGTCATCGGTCGTTGATAACAAATTAGGTTACACTTTATCTTGATGAGAAACTCTGTATTTCACCAATGGTGAGGATGTAGTCAATGCGCCCAAAATGTAATATTATGGATATTTCTCTGAGATCTAGCCAACGCTGATAGCTTACCGTGGTGCTTGTGATGACAGAAAAGGGAGGATTATAGCCGTGCCTTGGAATCGAGTTAATCAATGGGTAGAAAGACGCTCTTTAGTGGCCTTAGAATCAGCTTATCAGAGAGCGCTGAAAATTAAAGCGATCGAAGATAAACATTTTGGGGGACAAAAAATTTCCCCGGCTGCCGTGGGAGGAAAAAGTGTTTATGATTACTTTCAAAGTACCCTAGAACGAGAATTATTACAGATACGTCTCGATTTAACTCAAGTGCGTCTGGGTAATTTTCTTAACCCGCAAACTAACCCAGAAAATAATAACATCCTAGAGACTTTAAAGGCGATCGAGGATATTATTGGTAAATATCGCCTAGATTTAGAGGAATTGCTGCCCCCATTACCGAATAATCAAACTCCAAATCTGCCTAAAGCGAATCTCACTGGTGATACCCCTAGCGATAAAAATAACCAGACAATTTCTCCTGCAACCAGTAATAAATTTTTTAACTTCCGGCAAGAATTAACCCCCGAATACGAACAAAACCTTATTAAACAACTCCGTACCTTGCGACAACAACAACGTATTGCTATTCGGTTTATCCTGATTATTATTTTAGTTCCTCTCTCGGTGCAGGTTATTAGTAGAAACTTTATTTTTAGCCCTGTTTTAAACTATTTTGGTGTGGATAGAGCGAAAATATCAGAAGTTTATATTTCTCAGGAAATTGGCGAAAAATATCTCAGGGAATTTGCTAGACTTCAAGAAATTGAAGAAATCAAGCACGTTTTAGGAGTAGCAAAAGCAGGGCATGAATCAGAAGAAAATTTTCGGGAACAGGTGCAGGAATTATTCAAAGAAGCGGGTTATGAAAGTCAAGATGGTTGGAAAAACTTACTCTCCGATATTACCGGATTAATAGCCTTTATTGCAATCTTAATTTTTGGTCGTCAACAATTGGCAATTACGCGAGCCTATGTTAGTCGTTATTTTCTCAGCTTAAATGATATCACCAAAGCCTTTATCTTTATTCTCTTTACCGATATATTTGTCGGGTTTCACTCGGCGGAGGGTTGGACGGTAATCTTAGAAACTTTGTTCCGGCACTTTGGTTGGCGGGAAAATATTACATTTATTAGCTTGTTTGTGGCCACGGTTCCCGTTATCCTAGATACCATCTTTAAACTATTAATATTTAACTATCTGACTCGCAAATCTCCCACCGCTGCGACTATCCTAGAAAAGATGAACCAGTAACGCCCTATGATCCTTAGTATTGCCGATACCTTCATTAAAAGACCCGTTCTGACCACAGTTTGCTCGATTTTAATCGTTTTGCTCGGAGCGATCGCTATTCCCTTTTTACCCCTAGAAAAACTGCCCCAGTTGGCATTTATTCAGGTAGCGGTAAATGCCAACTATTTGGGAACCGATGCCAAAACCGTACAGGATAACGTTACCACGGTACTCGATCGGCAGATTAACGGGACAGAACAGATTGTTTATATGCAGTCCCAGAGTACCAACACCGGACAAAGTACGGTGAATGTCTTTTTCCCAGTGGAAATGGATCGTAACATTGCCCAAGTCTTGGTACAAAACCGTGTCAGTACCGCCGCTGCTAGTTTACCGGAAGAAGTGAACCGGCAGGGGGTGACAACCAATACCCAATCCCCCAGCGTTACCCTTGCCTACGGGATTTCCGCCAAACCGGACGAAAAGGGCAATTATCCCTACGATACGGTCTTTTTAAGTAACTTTGTCGATCGGGTCATCGATGCGGAGATTCGCCGGATCGAGGGAGTTGGTAGTACAACAATCATCGGAGAAAGGGAATACGCCCTGCGTTTTTGGCTTAATCCCGATGCTTTAGCCGCTAGGGGGCTATCGGCGGTCGAAGTAGTACAGGCAATCCGAGAACAGAATATTCAGGTGGGTGCAGGGACAATTGGCGGTGATCCCAGTCCCGAGGATCAGCAATTCCAGATCGCCATTCGCGCCGTTGGTAGGGTTGCCACCGGGGAGGAAGCGGAAAATATCGTCGTCAAAGTCGGGGAAAATGGCGATTTAATCCGAATTAAAGACGTAGGACGCGCAGAAATCGGAGCCGAAAGCTACAGTACCGCCGCCTATTTCGACAAATCCCCCGCCGTTGTCTATATCGTCTATCAGTTACCCGGTTCCAACGCTTGGAATACTGCCAAACTGGTAAAAGAAAAAATGGCGGAACTAGAACCAAGTTTCCCCCCGGGGTTAAATATCGCCATTACCCTCGATAATACCGCCTTTGTCGCCGCTTCCCTGGAAGAAGCCTTTAGCACTCTGGTTGAGGCGATTTTACTGGTTATTCTCGTCATTTTTATCTTCCTTCAGGATTGGCGCACCACGATCATTCCGGCGATCGCTATTCCCGTATCTTTGATCGGAACCATGGCCGTCGCCCTGGCTTTAGGCTATTCTCTCAATAACCTCTCCTTGTTTGCCGTCATTCTGGCCACCGGTTTAGTGGTGGACGACGGCATCGTGATCGTAGAAGCGGTATCGGAAAAATTACGGCAGGGAATGCGGCCATTTCAAGCTGCCCTTGATGCCATGGGCGAGTTAACCTCGGCGGTGATTGCTAGTTCGCTTGTACTACTAGCGGTGTTTATTCCCGTCACCTTCTTCCCCGGTACGGTGGGGATCGTTTATCGACAATTTGCCGTCATCATCTCCGCTTCAATTATCATCTCCACCTTTAACGCCCTCAGTTTTTCCCCCACCATGTCGGCGATTATCATGAAAGCACCCCAACGCACCCGCGGACCCTTGGGACTGTTTTTCGAGGGCTTTAATCGGGGTTTCAACGCAGTTAAAGAGGGCTATCGAAGCTCGATCGAATTTCTGATCCACATCCGGTTTCTGGTGTTACCCTTCTTTATTGCCGCCCTCTTTCTCACAGCTTGGAGTTATAGCACCACTCCCCAGGGTTTTATCCCCGAAGAAGACCAAGGTTATGCCTTTATCCTCGTGCAAGCACCCCCCGGGGTTTCCCTGCGCTACACCGACCGGGTTATCCGTCAGATTAACGAAGAAATTCTCGACGGTATCGAAGAAATCGAACACTTTGTCGGTATGGCGGGCTTTAGTTTTGCCGGAACTGGCAGCAACCAAGGACTATTTTTTGTCAAGTTAAAAGAATGGTCGGAACGGCCTGGCGAAGATAAGTCGGTTTTCGGGATTCTTAGGAAAATTAACCAACAATTAGCCACTAAAGTCCCAGATGCTCGCGCTTTCGCCGTTAATGCGCCCCCCGTGGATGGATTAAGTTCTACCGGCGGTTTCGAGTTATTTATCCAAAACCGCGCTTCTTTCCCCATGGACGCTTTGATTGCCAACGCTAATAAAGTCATGGCCGAGGCCCGAACAAGACCGGAATTATCGGGAATTTTCACCCAATTTACCACCGACACGCCGATGCTGGAACTTTCCATCAATCGCAACCAGCTACAGGCACAAAACGTCGATATGCAGGCAGTTTTCGCTACCCTGCAAACCTATCTCGGTTCCAACTTCGTCAACCAATTCGTCTTGGGCGATCGCTTGTATCGAGTCTTTGCCCAAGCAGAAGCGGATTATCGTTCTAATCCTGAAGATATTAACCGTCTTTACGTCCGTTCCCGTACCGGAGCCAATATTCCCCTATCGGGTTTAGTTAGCGTCAAACGCTTCACCTATCCACCGATTATCACTAACTTTAACCTCTATCCCTCGATTAACGTTCAGGGTAATCCCGCCCCCGGTTTTAGTACGGGACAGGCGATCGCAGTGATGGAAGATGTTTGTCGGAAAGTCCTGCAGCCCGGTTTCGGTTACGCTTGGACGGGTACAGCTTTCCAAGAAAAAACTTCCGCCGGGGCTGCTCCAGTTATCTTCGGATTAGCCTTTATCGTGGTTTTCCTCGTCCTTGCGGCCCAGTACGAAAGCTACATTGACCCGATTATCATCATGATTACCGTTCCCCTAGCGATCCTAGGTGCCATGGGGGCCTTACTGTTGCGGGCGAATTTCCTACAAGTGGGTAGTCTGTTCCCGGCGGTGAATAATAATATCTATGCTCAGGTGGCTTTGGTCATGTTGATCGGTTTAGCGGCAAAAAATGCGATTTTAATCGTGGAATTCGCTAACCAGTCCCGTACTTTGGGTTTAAGTATTCCCGATGCGGCAGCCCGGGCCTCGACGGAACGCTTAAGACCGATTCTGATGACGGCTATTTCTGGTTTAGTCGGTTTCTTGCCCTTGGTTATCGCTTCCGGCGCTGGAGCGATGAGTCGTTGGTCTCTGGGAACTGCAATTTTAGGCGGTTATCTGATTTCGACGGTGTTGAGTTTATTTCTCGTCCCGGTGTTGTATGTGCTGATCAAACAGTTCGAGGCCCGATTCCTCTCCTCGAAACCCCCGAAAAGTGGCGGTTCTGGCAATGGTAAAACTCCCTCTCTCGGTGGGGAAAGGAATACATCAGAAACCCCGATAGAAGAAGGGGCCATTTCCGCTTTGAAAATCTCTCCTCAGTCAACGAATGACTAGGGTTTTGGGGTTTTGGGGTTTTGGGGTTTTGGGGTTTTGGGGTTTTGGGGTTTTGGGGTTTTAGGGTTTTGGGGTTTTGGGGTTTTAGGGTTTTAGGGTATTAGTTGAAATTCCCCCACCTTCCCACTTCTCCCCCGCAACGAACGCGCACGAAGTGGTCTCCCCACTTTCCCCATCACCCCACTTCCCCATCACCCCACTTCCCCACCTCCCCACACCCCACACCCTACACCCTACACCCTACACCCCACACCCCACACCCATCTCTGATAACTGAAAATAATGAGTCTAGAATCTACTGCTAACGAAGCGATCGCTCATAATTTAGAGCAATTCCTGCTGGTTTTGACCATTTCCTTGAGTGTCGCCACTTTATCGAGAACCGTTGCCTTCCTCCGCAAAATTCCCTACACCCTGCTGTTAGTTATTGTCGGTATGGGTTTAGCTTTTTTAGATTTGCGTCTAGTTAATCTTTCCCCGGAATTAATTCTGGAAATTTTTCTGCCTCCCCTCCTTTTTGAAGCCGCTTGGAATATTCCCTGGGCTAAATTAAAGGAATATTGGGTTACTATCGTCATTTTTGCCGTTATCGGGGTGATCATCTCCGTTTTGGGAGTCGCCTATCCCCTACATATTTTTGCCAATTTACCCCTATCGATCGCTTTTCTGTTGGGTGCTGCCCTAGCTGCCACCGATCCCGTCTCTGTGATTGCCCTATTTAAAGAATTGGGGGCCAGTAAAAAACTGACGATCCTGATGGAAGGGGAAAGTCTCTTTAATGATGGGGTCGCTGTGGTCGCTTTCGTCCTCTTGGTAGGGATTCCCTTGGGAGTCGATACCTTTTCCGTCCCCGTCACGATCGCTCGTTTCTGCACCTTTGTGGGGATTGGGATCGGTGTCGGTTGCGTGATCGGTTTCGGCATTTCCTACCTTACCCAACGCTTCGATCTGCCTTTTGTGGAACAGTCCCTGACTCTAGTTTCTGCTTACGGAACCTATCTCGTCACGGAAAAATTAGGCGGATCCGGTGTGATTGGGGTGGTAATTGTCGGGATTATTCTCGGTAATCTCGGTTCGCGCATTGGTATGAGTCCCCGTACGCGCTTGGTAGTTAGCGAATTTTGGGAATTTATCGCCTTTTTTGTCAATTCTATCATCTTTTTACTGATTGGCGATCAAACCCGTTTTGAGAGTCTCGGCAGTCATTTAACCGGGATTTTAATAGCGATCGCCGCTATGGTGGTTTCCCGTCTGTTCTCAATTTTTGGACTAGGGGGAATTAGTAATCTAATTACGGGCAATCAGATCAGTTTTAAGGAAAGAACGGTGTTATGGTGGGGAGGATTGCGCGGTTCGGTTTCGATCGCCCTAGCGTTAAGTGTTCCTACTACTATCCCCTACCGTCAAGAAATTATTGACGTGGTTTTTGGGGTGGTTTTATTTACTTTATTGGTGCAAGGATTATCTATACAATGGCTGTTAAATTTCCTCGATCTTATTGGTGATCAACCGATTCGCGCCGAATATTCGGCCTTAATTGCTCGTCAAATTGCTTTAACTAGGGTTGCCAATTATCTGCAACAACCAGAACGTTTTCCCGATATCGATCCCGAATTTTATCGCTACAAAAAAACTCTGGTGGAAGGACAATTAAAGTCCTTAGGCGATCAGTTGCAAAAATTACTACAGCAACACCCACAATTAAAAGATGTGGTAGCCGAACAATTTCAAGATACTTTACTCGATATCGAAGCTAATACCTACGCAGAATTAATTAGAGCCGGTCGTTTAAATGAAAATCTCGTTCCCCTTTTAGTCGAGGTAGAAGCAGAAAAAGAGATGGTTTAATCATCAAGTCATGGAAAATCAAAGAATTTTTGCTAAAAATTGCTGAGTTCGATCGGATTGGGGATGATTAAAAAATTCTGCTGGGGGGGCAATTTCTAAAATTAAACCCTGATCCATAAATACCACTCGATCGGCCACTTCTCGCGCAAATCCTACCTCGTGGGTGACACAAACCATGGTCATCCCCGATTTAGCTAAACTTTGCATCGTTTCCAAGACTTCTCGCACCATTTCTGGGTCTAAAGCCGAGGTCGGTTCATCGAATAACATCACCTTCGGCTGCATGGCCAAAGCGCGCACGATTGCCACCCGCTGCTGTTGTCCTCCCGATAACTGAGGGGGATATTTAAGCGCTTGTTCGAGAATACCGACTTTTTCGAGGAGTTTTGTCGCTATTTCCTCCGCTTGCGCTTTTTTCCAACCGCGCACCCACATCGGTCCGAGGGTGACATTATCTAATACCGTCAGATGGGGAAAGAGGTTAAATTGTTGAAAAACCATCCCGACTTCCTGACGGATTGCCTCGATATTTTTCAGGTTGTGGGACACAGTTATTCCGTCAATAATAATGCGGCCTTTTTGATAGGATTCTAACCCGTTAAAAGTGCGAATAAAGGTGGATTTTCCTGAACCTGACGGCCCCATAATCACGACAACTTCCTGTTTATTAACGGTGAGATTGACTCCCCGCAAAGCATGAAAGCGGTTATCGTACCATTTTTCCACAGCTTCGGCAATTATAATCGGTTCACTGTTGTGAGAGTCCATATTTTTGAGAGTTTATTGATTATCTGTATCGGGAAACCACTGTTTCTCAAGAATTTGTGTCAGAGAGTAGGGACAAATTATCGGTAAATTTTTTAATCCTGTCTTTTTTTCGGCAATTAAGCGAGCGTTTTCATAGATATTCTCTAACTCTAGTTCTAGAAATTTGCTTAAATTGGTGGTGAGCTTATCTTCTAATTGTACTCGAAAAGTGATAATCTCTGCTGCCCAATGATTACTATTTCTTGCTCTTTCTGTTGTCCAAAATTGATAGAGTAGGAGATGGATTATTATTTGTAAACTTAAACTTTTAACAGCAGTTTTTTCGCTTCGTCCCAAAGCTGCCAACTCCTCGATTAAATGTTCGTAATCTACCCGATCAAACTGACGATTTTTTAATAACTCGATCGTCTCAATTAACCAGCGATCGTACTCCCGTTCATAAAGCTGTTCTAAAGCAAGCATTGTCTTTGATCAAATGGGGACATTATTAAAAATAACCCATTCCTAGAAATGATAGCACAAAAGATGCAGTTGATTAGTGTAAATATTTGTGAATTAATGATGATGACCGTCAAAAATGCTTGACCCTGAGGTAAAAAAAAGGTTAAATTATGGTTAGGCTGAGAACCCACACATCCTAGATAATGAGGCTATCATGGATTTAATCGATAAACTCAAAGCAATTGCCCAAAAAGTTGAAACCTCTCGTTCTCAAATCCAAAACGAACAGGCAACCAAAACAGCTTTTATTATGCCTTTTTTGCAAGCATGGGGTTACGATGTGTTCAATCCCATGGAAGTTCACCCCGAATATAGTGCCGATTTAACTGGATTAAAAGGGGAAAAAGTAGATTATGCTATTTGTTTGGACAATCAACCGATTATTTTGATGGAATGTAAAAGTTGTCATCAAAATCTTGAGCATCCTAAACATAGTTCCCAACTGCATCGATATTTTAACGCAACTGGAGCTAACTTTGGAGTTTTAACTAATGGGATTATCTATCGGTTTTATACGGATATCGTCAAGGATAATATCATGGACGATAAGCCATTTTTTGAGTTTAACATTCTCGACTTTGACGACTCTTCTGTTAACGAATTAAAACGATTTTCTAAATCTAGCTTTAATTCTGACGAACTAGAAGAGGTTGCTCGCAATTTATTGCACACAAAAGAAGTTAAAAAAGTGATTGCCCAGCAATTAAATGATCCTTCCCCCGAATTTGTTAAGTTTTTTGTTAGTCATGTGTATTCTGGGGTGAGAACTGCATCGGTTGTCGAAAAATTCAAAGAAATTATTAAGCGTTCTCTCAAAGAGTATATCAATGATATCATCAAAGAAAAATTTGAGGAAGTTTTAGGAAAAGAACCTGAAACAAATCCTCCTGATACATCAGCAGCAGAAGATACTCCACCAGAAGAAACAGGGGAAGATAAAATTAATACGACCCCCGAAGAATTGGAAGGATTTTACATTATTAAATCAATTCTACGGGAAGAAATCAATACCGCACGCATTCAATTCAAAGACACTAGAAGTTATTTTGGTATCAACTTAGATGGAAAAGTAACTAAAACAGTCTGTCGTCTGCGCTTCCATGAAAGAACTGGTAAGAAATCAATCAGTATTCCCGATAATGTCGAAACTGGTAAAGAAGCAACCACAAATATAGACAGTCTTGATGAAATTTATGGAGTCGCTGAATTTCTGAAATCTCGCATCCGCTATCTGACTCAAGATACTTATAAAAGCAAGTCAGAAAAAACATAAAGTATCTAAAATAATTATCCCCTATCTCTTTAATGACCGATAGGGGTTTTTAAGGATATGATTTTTAGTAATCGCTGATTATGGTTGTAAAATTTTATCTAGGGATAGGAAGTTACGGTTAATTAAGTGTTCAGGCAAAGGAGACAGTATCTCCGAACATTATAATAAAAGTTTTCTCTCAAGTTAAGGTCAAAAAATTCTAGCTGGGAGTTATTGAAGTGTAATTAAGCTTGACACAGTCAAATTAAAGTGTTACCATATTGGGCATGATTTGTGCAGATGTTAAAATTTTTGTTTTTCGGTAGTCTATGAATTTAACAAATTTACCAATGTCTCTTGATGAGATGCCTTTACCTAGTTATTTGCCGCCAGTTATTTTAACAGTTTTTACTCGTCCCGATCTACTCAAGGAAGTTTTAAAGGGTTTAACCCAACAGATTCTATCTGCGTCGCCTAGAATTTGTGAAGCTATTTATGGCTCACTCCCCCTTTAGTTTGAAAAGAGCTCGCCGTCGCCTAGGTTTATAGTTTAGTAGATACTTAATAGAAAATATGAATAGCTCTAGAAAATTTCTGATTTGTAAAGGTTCCTCTGGCATGGGAAACCGAATTCTGGCCGCCTGTGGTGCAATAATCTATAGTGAAATTAGTAATCGCCAGTTAGTTATTGATTGGCGGGATAATACTTATTGTCATGACGATATCAACTCCTTCCCTCTATTTTTTAACTGTCCAAAGACAAGTTCAGTAGAATCTATACCTGATAGCAAGTCTGTCTATCCTGAGATATGGATTGATAAGTTAGATCAATCTTTTGGTGGACTAAGAAAAGATTTAAGGATTTCGGATCAATCTATGTCGGTTGAATTATCTAGAACAAATTATGAGAGTGAGATTCTGGTTTTCTGTGCCTATACTCATAAAATCAACCAGATGAGACAACTTTTTCATGGAAAGTTCGATTACTTGGCAAAAATGGATGATCGTACTATTATCAAACAGGTATTAAACTCTCATCTAAGCCTGAAACCTGAAATTGTTCAGTCTATCGAAGATTTCAGATCATCTTACTTTGGAGTGAATACCCTAGGCGTTCATGTCAGATACACAGACATGAAGATTCCTTTAGATAAGCTAATTACTAATACTAAAAAAATCAACAAAAACAATAAATTTAACAGCATTTTCTTGGCTACAGATTCTCAAGAAGTTGTTGAAAAATTTCAACAGGAATTCCCAAATATTATCACCACCACAAAATGGTTTACACCCTCAGGAGAAAGAATGCACCAGAACTGGGATCAATGTCACGATCGCGTTCAAAATGAGAAGCATTAATGGATATGTATTTGTTAGCCAGTTGTAATGATTTGATTTTTTCTTCACAGTCCTCCTTTGGTTTAGTGGCATCAATCCTAAGTAAAGCGAGTAAACAACATCTCCATGATGTGAATTCTTCTTCATTCATTGAAAAAGTAAAAGCGAAAATTAGAGGTATTGCCAAATAGTTTGTACGAGCAATTAACCCGAACCAACCTTAATGATGTCTATGCTATGGCAAACTTGGGGAGTTACCAACTAATGCTTAATTCTCTCAATCGCATTTTCTCGCCTTTAGTATCTAGCGTTTTGCTTACCATGATTATCCCCAGTTGTCAAGGCACAAATGTATTAACTTCGGCGAATAATTCCCAGACAAATCAATGGCAAAAAGTGACCGTAATCGAGGGTTTAGAGCATCCTTGGTCGATGGTTTGGCTACCTAACGGGGAAATCCTGATCACAGAGCGCCCCGGTCGTTTAAGAGTGGTTAGAGAGGGTAAATTAGACCCAAAAGCCATCGCTGGAGTTCCCGAAGTTTTTGCCGTCGGACAAGGAGGACTGCTCGATGTGGCAATTCATCCCCAATTTGCCCAAAATCGCTGGATTTATCTAACTTATGCCCACGGAGACCAGGAGGCTAATCGTACCCGCGTCGCTCGTGCGGTTTATGATGGTACAAGTTTGCGAGATGTGCAGGTTATTTTTGAAGTTTCCCAGGCAAAAACCGGCTCTCAACACTTCGGTTCGCGGTTATTATGGCTACCGGATGGCACTTTATTGGTAGCGATTGGGGACGGGGGTAATCCTCCCCTACAATTAGCGGGAGATTTAATTAGAAAACAGTCCCAAAATCTGCAAAGTCATTTAGGTAAAATTATCCGCATCAATGACGATGGTTCTCTACCTAAAGATAATCCTTTTGCGGGTTCTAAAATTTGGAGTTATGGTCATCGGAATATTCAAGGAATCAGCTTTGATCCAATGACTAAAAGAGTCTGGGCAACAGAACACGGAGCAAAAGGAGGGGATGAATTAAATTTAATTGAAAAAGGTAAAAATTACGGTTGGCCAGTGGTTTCTGCCAGTCAAGAGTACGGCACTAATACCCCAGTTTCCAGCAAAAAATCTCGCCCCAGTCTGATCGATCCGAAAACAATTTGGACACCTGCGATCGCTCCTTCGGGATTGGTCTTTTATACCGGTAATCGCTTTCCTAATTGGCAGGGAAATTTATTCGCCGGTGGTTTAGTTTCCAGGGATATTCGCCGTCTGGAAGTGGATAAATCGGGTGACATTATCAATCAAGAAGCGATTCCCATCGGTCAGAGGGTGCGGGATGTGCGTCAAAGTCCCGACGGATTTTTATACCTGCTCACCGATGAAGGTAACGGTCAATTAATTCGCCTTGAACCGCCATCTAATTTGTAAAAGTTCACAGAAATTATTATGGAAACCTTGAAGATTTTTTAGCGAATTCTAGTATAGTTATGTTTGTACGGGAGCAAGCACTCGATTTATGAAGAAAATTTTACAGTTAGTGGGACTAGGTTGCATATTGCCTATGTTCCTCGCTAGTGCAAGTTTAGCGGAAACAGTGGTGGAAAAAGTGGCTCGCACGGGATTTTTGACCGTAGGAACCCGTTTTGATGCGATTCCCTACTCCTACATCGATGATAAAGGGGAATTAGTCGGCTATTCTATGGATGTGTTAGAACGAATTAGAAAACGATTGGAAACTCGTCTCGGTCGTCCCGTCACCCTGCAAATGATTGAAGCTAATCAACCCGGAGAGAAAATTAATCTCATTCGTAGCGGGGAAATCGATATCGCTTGTAGTACGGCTTTTACTTGGGAAAGGGCGAAAGTTGTCGATTTTTCCATCAGTTACAGCATTTCTGGGATTAGGATTTTAGCTAAAAAAGGGAGCAATCTCTCCACTCCTCAATCCCTAATCGGTAAACGCATCGCCTTGGTTCCCACTTCTGCGGCCGTGGATGTGATTAAATTAGTACAACCGCAAGCGACAATTGTTACTACCTACAGCACCGTAGAAGAAGCGATCGAAGCTTTAAAAACCGGTAAAATCGACGCAATAGCGGGGGATAGCATTTCTTTAGCGGGAACAATCCTCAGAGATAACCCTAAAATCTACGAAATCGTCCCCGAAGAAGCTCTAGCTAATTTTGGCATCGCTTGCATGGTTCCCGAAAATAACTCTACTTTTTTGGATGATGTCAACTATGCCATTGTTAAAATGATGCAGGATTACATCACCAATGATACGGCTACCGTTAGTCAAATCGATCGCTGGTTCGGTAGTCAAGGCATGGTTCCCATCCCCCCAGAATTATTAAAGGGGTTTTTTGCCTTCAAAGTTATCGAACACGCCCAAATTAATCCCCAAGAAGCCAAATAGGAGCATAAATTCAGGTGAATATTCGCAATAAAACCGGTTTAGTCGGCTTTCTTCTCGCTTTATCTGCCTTCGGTCTGACTAGCACCGCTCAGGCCGCCTCAGACGAGGCTAATCCCATTGAAGCGCGTTTAAGTCGTCTATCTAGCGCTGTACGCGAACGGGTTAACCAACTGCCGGAAGGTACTGCCGATCCTAGTTTACAAGCTTTAGGCTGGGGAGATGGTGGCAATCGCGGTTGGGGGAATAGTCGTGCCGGTGGTTGGGTAGATGGTCGCGGTGGTAGTTTCGTTAATGCGCGGCCCTGGCGTAATGGTTGGTCTGACGGTGGCGGTTTCTTTAATTCCCGACCGCGCTGGGGTAATGGTGGCGGTTTTGATAAAAAGCCTCATCTTCTTGAAATTGTACCTCACAAAAGTAGATAGGAGTCTGGGGGTGATTATTTTGCGGCAGAAAGACTCCATCAAGACGAAAGGAAAGTTGTTTGACTTCCACCGAGTCAAAGCGGTAGTTATTGGCTTCGTTGATAGGGAGTTGAATTAATTCAAAGAAGATAGAGGGGAAAGATTGAAAGAGTTGATAAAAAATCGTGTCAGTTTTCATGCTCTTATTTTA
>NZ_SFBY01000338.1:0-7063 GCF_007095505.1 Microcystis sp. M_QC_C_20170808_M3Col | reverse complement strand
TCATCCTCCAGTTCCGGAAACTCTTGATGTAATTCTGCTCGATCGGGATAAGTTGCCAGTAGCTCAATCACTCGACGAACCGTAAGGCGAAGATTACGGATGCAGGGTTGCCCATTCATCCGGTTTGGATTGCTCGTAATACGATCTAGTTTCATTAGAGTAATTCTATTGCTTCATGATCATTTTAACCTTTAGCGGGGGTAAGCAATGCCTGAAAGACATCCCCCACATATCCATTCTCTGTCATCATATAAACCGTCACCCATACTATCTTTATATCACGCCCAAAAGCGTGTTAGCCAGATTAGCCCACACCGCACTTAAACCCACAGCTTCAATCAATGGGCATGGTGCGTTCCCCAAAAATTGATCGCTGGAGCGGTAGAAGTTGCATTAGGGAACGCACCCTACAGCGATTGCTGCGCGATTCGATCTTTTTGGGATAGGGTTTGTCGGTGATCAGCTTTCAGTCAGTAGTCAGGTTTTTTCTCCCTGCTCCCTGCTCATAGACAGTCTTAACGAGTAATTCAGATAGTCATACTAAATCCTGTTTAAAAGGTATAGGAGAGTGGGAAGTGGGGGGAAGGGAGCGGGTTTTTCAAGTTGGATTGGCAGTTAATCATGCTATTAAAAACCGATTCAGTATAACGAGCAAAGTTGAGCGGCAAGCGATCACCTTCAACTTAAACTAAAATACCATAATTCTGTCCGCTCCAACGATGTGTTAGCTTGCTGGACTAAATAAATTGCAGGACTTTAGTTAATAGTGAAAATACGAATAGGGGACTTCAATTTGTGCGGGGTCTAACCTGAAAGATAAGTCTTTGAAGTCCTTCATCAACAATTGAAAAAGGAAGAATGAATAAGATATAAATTAAGCCAAACATACCAGCAGCAATAATCCATGCACCTATTAATCCTAAAGCACCTCCAAGTAAAAAGCCGATAGTTGAACAAATATTAATAAGACTAGAAGAAATAAATTTAAGAAATGTTGGTTGGAGGAAAGTATTTAAAATAATTCCAATAATTGAACCTAAAGTTAAACTTATTATAGGAGGATTTTTTAACGAGTAAGATTTGTCTGAGTGAAAAGCAATATTCCATATAAATATACCTAATACCACTCGTATGGTTGCATCCCAATATACTGAGTCACTATTTAAGAAATGATTCATGACTAGAGCAAACACAATACCGCAAGAAATTGATATTAAATAAACAACTTTTTTTAATGGTAGTAGCTGATTAATAGCGTCAATAACTCTAGTAAATATAATAGAAAATATAGCAGACCAATAAATAGAGCCAAGAACCTGATGACTTCCTAATAACGGTGCTAAAGAACTACCAATAAGGACAATTGGATTTATAAATTCTAATGAATTAGTTTTAATATACTTTTCTATTGTTGTAGAAATAAACACACACAAACTTACGAAGATAAAGACAATCCAGTATTCTTTAGAAGCAAATTGATTGCCAACAGTAGAGCCTATATTTGCGAAGATTGGAACAGATAAGTAGGCAAGATAAAGAAAAATTAATACTATAAATGTTTTTCCTATATTTTCGGATATCCTGTTTATGTTAGATCTGGCTTTACCAGCTAAACTCTTCATTGCAATAGCATATAGCCATGATGCCATTGATAATTCAAGAATTACCCTAATGTATAATATTGAAACATATAAACTAAATCGAGATGGAATTTGACTAAGTAAATAAGTTAAAACCTGATCTACTTGAGTTGAGGAAATAGTAATGATAAGTACAAATGGAACAAAACAGGTAAAAACAAATAATTTAAAGCGTGGAAATTTACTGATTGATTGTTTTTCCTTTTCATCCAAAAAAGCTTTATACAATTCAGTCGATAAAATATTATCTTCAAATGTTAGGAATGAACTTAATTTATTTGTAGAAGCAGTAATATCTAAATCAATAGATTTATCAAATTCAACATTTTCGATTTGAAGTATATGAGCATTATTAAATTCATCACCAACCGCAATTGTTTTTCCATCAGGTGAAATAGCACAACATTTCAAAAGAGTATCAAAAGAAAAGCTAGATAGAAGCTTGGGACGATACATTGGTAGGTCTTCCTGAAAAAGATCATGCAAATCCCAGAGCATGACAGTGGAGTCATGATAGGAGCAGGTAACAAGGTATCGATTATCAGGAGTTACAACAATATCAGTAATTGGCTGTCCATGCCCATCTGTAGGACTACGTAAACCATCACCAAACCAAATCGACCCTGTTGTTCCTAAATCAAGAGTCTTACTATTCTCCTGAAATTCAAGATACCATATCTTAACTTCAAGATTTCTTTCGTGAACAGAAAATATTTGCTTCCCATCAAAGGAAAGAATTGCCTTACCCACCCCAAAGCCAGAGTTTGTTGATTGACAATTAAAACTGTTAAGTTCCTTACCTGTTAAAATGTCCCATACCTTAACCGTTCCATCTTTAGAGCCAGATATTGCTCTCTTTCCATCTGGAGTTATCATAACCGATTTTACTTCATCAGTATGACCAATAAGCTCCTTATATAGTGAAGGCTTAACAATAATTTGCCCGTTCCTTAGAATTTTAATTTGCTGTAATTCCCATATTTTTAGAGAATTATCTGCTGATGCAGTAATAATATACTTTGCATCTGGCGTGATTGCTATTGAATTAATATCTCTAATTTTATCCTTTTTTAAAGGATGGCAAAGAAACTCTGTAAGCATTTGCCCTGAAGTAATATCCCAAACATGAACATTACCTTCATCAGATGATGAAATAATTCTTTGGCTATTAGGTGAAATAGTAATAGATCGGATATATTGAGAATAAGAAAAGACCTTGTTTCCATCTATCTCTAATAATTTACTACAATTATCAGCCAAATCAAGAATTTTAATTTTATATTCACCTCTTCCTAAAACGATCTTCTTACCATCTGGTGTAAATGTAATATCATAAACAGTTTTTCCAAACTGAGATTTATCTTCAATCGAATCATCACAAGAAAAGCTCTCCAATTTTTTGAGATCCCATATCTTAATTTTTTTATCTCCTACATAACCAATCATGTCTTTTCCATTAGGAGAGATAATAACTTTCCATTCCCCTCTAATTGCTTGTTCACTAATCTTTGCTATTATATTCGATGTATCTATATCTGTAACAATTAACGTCTTGTCTGATGAGATGGAAATCAACCATTTGCTATCTGGTGTGATCTGTAAACATTGGATATTATCTTGATTCTGTTTATCTATTTTTTTAAGAAATGTTCTTGTTTGAACTGACCATACCCAAAAATCTAAGCCACTTTCAAATACTATTATTTCTCCATTCGGCGCAGCCACTAAATTTTTAAATGAGACTCTGATATCATCATCCCAAATTTCAATAGTAGCAACAAAGTTAAGTTTTTTGTCTGTATCTAGTTCATAAATTAATACATCCTCTGCGGATGTTTTGAGAAGCAATTGGTTACTATGGGGTATTTTTTCGACTATATTTGAAATCAGTCTAAATGTGGCTCGACTATAGGCGTCATAGGCGTGGTAATTTAAGATTGGATAGGTTGATATTTGGAGTTCTTTGCCTGTTTTAATATCCCAAACTATAAGACTTTGATCGAAATAGCTAGCAATGATTAGATCACTATCCTCACTAAGGATAAAAGAATGAAGTACTTCTCTGATATCCCAGCGCCATTTGGAGTAACTATCAATAAACTCATCTTCTGATTCTGCGTTTATATTTCGAGAATTCTCCTGGATTTCTGCAAATAAATTCTTCTGTTGTAATGCTATATAGTCCTTATGAACAAGCTGATGTACAGCTAATTGTTTCTCTAAATCCCAAACAATTAGAGTTCCATCCCAAGAACCGCTAATGAAATATTTACCATCTTGAGTAATTGCAATATCAACAATATAGTTGTTATAAAATCTTTGCTGTAGACAGCCTGCAATAGGGTCAAGGAAATCTACTTGAGGGCTTTTGTGGTTGTCAAATCTTCTTATATAAGTCTCATTCTCCAGATCCCATAATATGATTTCTCCCCACATTTCCCCAGAAATTAGATATTTTCCATCGGGATCAATTGCTATAGCAGTAATGTTGCTTTGATGTCCAGTGAGTACTCTGTTTAGGTGACTACTTGGATTTGTTAGGGTAGGAAATACTGGTCTGAGCCAAGGCTCATTTTGACTATCTCTTGCTTGATCTAGTAACGAGCGTATCATCTGAGAAGATGATGAATAAGAAAATCTTCCCCATAGTTGGCTAGCTAGTTGATTTTGAATTTTTCGGTATGTAGAGAAGTTAATGTGTTCAAGTAAATTCTGTTTGCTACTCTCTTCTGCCTGTGATTCTTCTAGCCAATCTTCCAATCCAGGAAGACCACTACCTAAAGTAGTTGCCAAGCGATAAATTTTTTGTATCGCTTTCAGGTCTAATACATCCTCTGTAGAAATAGGCAGATCAGAATAATCGACTAAATCGTAGTCTTTAATTAAAGGTTCGACATCTAGTATTGATATCTTTGCAGTAACGAACTGAAAATCCAGTAATATACCTATATATTCATCTAGTTCATAGGTTTTTACAAAGTACCTTGGTAAATCTAAAAGTTCTTCTTTCTCAGAATTAGGTATTGCTTGTAGTTTTAGTAGGAAATTATTTTGAATCACGTAAATTCCTCCAAATCTTGTTGAGTATTCTAGTCTTCTGCTTATTAATTTCTTTGAGATCGATTCCCGCTGCCTGAATAATATCAATACGATTCAAGAAATCCTGAAAACTTTGGTGATAGATTTTGTAACAGATCTCATCTTTAATATTTTGCTTATGAAGAAACTGAAGCCACTCATCTAAAATTTCTTGAACCGTAATATTTGTCTCTCCAATATACTTCGCAACTTGTTCACGAGAGATTGCTCTATATGATTCAGAAAGATGATAAATCACATATAACTTTGTTTTGGGGAGAGGGCTAGACATCATTCCCATGCGCTCCCAGTGTTTTTCGTAATAGTCTTGAAGCCCCTTAGGCAAGGAATCAAGTTTAGTAATACTCTGATAAACCCCCTCTTCAATATTAGGTAGCATATAGCGAAGATACAAAAAATTCTTTTCGCTTTTTTCAGTTATTACATCAATAAATTCATTGATTGAATTTGCAATTATTTCTATTTGCTTACGAAGTGTTTCTGTTTTATTTATTTTTGCTCTAACATAGTCACGAATATCTTGATTGGTATCAGCTTCATACTTAGAATCAAGAAGACTCAAACTTTCATTAGCTAGATGCTTTCCAGATAATTGAGCAGGCGTATCTCGCCTTTCACTCATAATAATGAATACATTTTTAGGCAAATTAGCGGACAAAAAAAGTATATTGGCCCCCTGGCAACTATAAGGATCTACTTCATCAAGTGCATCTATTACAATGACTATTTTTTCTTTGCTTTCCTGAGAAGCTTTTTCTAGTGCTGACAAGAGCAAGTTAGAATATTCATTCCTATTGTCATTAAAATCTGCCTTAATATTATGCCTAAGATTCAACTGCTCAATAATATTCTCAACAAATTCGGATGCTTTGTCTCTTTCTTTCTTGACATTAAAGTAGGCAATACATTGATTGTCTATAACCCATTGAGCTAGGATTGAACTTTTTCCCATCCCCGGATCACCTGTAACCAGGAAGTAACCTGATTCTCTACTATTAATAAACTGAGAAATAGCATTAAAGACGTAAACTCTGCCGATGAAATCTTGAGATTGCTTTTTGATGAGACTGTCAAAATACCCTGAGTATTTATGGGATTTTTTGCTCGCAGATACATCAGGCGTATTACTGGGACTTTCTACTTTTTTGGGCGATCTCTTACCTCCCTTATCCAGTTACTAAAGGTGGGTAAATAACGCTGAAAAGTACTCTCCGTATCAAGCTCAGCTTCATAGCTTATGGATACAAACGGTGGTAACACTGAAAATGCAGCCTTTAACCTGGCAGCAGCAGGCTTTCCTGGTTCGTTTAGCTTGGCTAAAATTTCCTGAAGAAGTTCTAGAATTTCTGTTGACGGAACATCATGTGTTTGTCCAGACACTGCCTGCACTTCAATTACCGTTTCTGCAATAATTTGCTGTGCCTCATCATCAGGAATACGCCAATTTGCCACCATTCCTGCAATAATCTCCCATTTTTCCTGCTCAAAATTCTGGATTTCTTTTCTTTTGTCGCGAATTAGCTGATTGAGCATAACTTTATCTTCAGGGCGACTTTTAGCCAAAGTACTACGAAACCCAGCTAGTTGTTCTCGCAAGTCCTGAATATCTAACTCGATCTGTTGAAGTTCTTGGGGAGACATATATATTGAAATTTCTTAACTATATCTACAAATGGCTTTTTGGGTTTTAATTTTTGCAGGGTTGAAGTCAAGCTAACTACATATTATGCAGAAACTTTCTGTATAACACTCTCTAGAGTAACGATATGGGTCAACTTTCTGTATAACACTCTCCAGAGTAACGATATGGGTCAACTTTCGGTATATCACTCCATTTAGGCGCGATTGCAAGAACTTTTCCCTATATCACGCCCAAAAGCGTGTTAGCCAGATTAGCATATTGCCAAAAACCTTGTTTAACTAAATTCCTGACAATAAGCTAAAATAACAGGAGTTTTCTGGAATTATAGCGATGATTCCTATATCTGACCGCACCCCTTGACAAAAATTTACAATTATTCGACCTTTAGCGATCGCTATCGGGGGATAGTTGTTTTTTGTTACAGCAGTGGGGGGAAGGGAGCGGGTTTTTCAAGTTGGATTGGCAGTTAATCATACTATTAAAAACCGATTCAGTATAACGACCCCGTTATGCCGTGTCCCTACAGATGGACTTCAACGGCTCTAGCATTCGCCGCGTCACGGATTGACATCCTCGCCGCCCTAAAAGTGCGGCGATTCCTAAACCTCACGATTTAAGTTTCTGCTTCAACCACCGTTGCATACCACGGTTAAAAAACCATGTACTGTCTTACACAAAGTCC